>NZ_PSOW01000011.1:0-241376 GCF_003013335.1 Rhizobium sp. H4 | reverse complement strand
TCACCGGGTCCTTGTGGATGACGCTAAGTAGCTCACGCAGTCCAATTTTGCAATTACGTCTCAGTCTGAACCCGCTCGCCACAAAAAATAGGCTGCGGCGTCAAGGTGCGGGTGTGACACCGGTTACCGATCAGCTGGGAGGGCGAGGTTTGTTCGGCCTCCTGCCCGGACCCGCTCTTCTTCATGCTTGCCGCTTTCGTCATGCTTGGCGCTTTCTTCATGCTTGCCTCTCTTCATCGGCCCTGATGTCGATGACATCGCTGCGGTCACATCCGCTCTCCGGGCAATCGGCTGGCCTGCTCCACCCAGGCGGTGAGTTGGGCTTCATCGATGTCGTCGTCCTCGCGGATGTCGAGGTAACGCACGTCTTTCTGCTTGGACGCGCCCGGCGGCGGAGGATCGAGCAGGGCGCCGCAGAAGAAGGCCACCTTGACGTATTTGGTGAAACAATGGACGCCAAGGAACCAGCCCTGCCCTTCGATGCCGTAGAAGGGAGAATTCCATTTGACGGCCTTGGATACGCCGGGCACCGTGTCGGTGATTATCCCATCGAGGCGACGCCCGATCTCGCTTTTCCAGCCGGGCATCGCCGCGATATAGGCTTGCACGGGCGCGTCGCCATAGCCTTTGGCGATCTGCGGGTTGCCACCCGACAGCAGCTTCGGCATCGCGGCCGGTTCGGCGGCCGGCTTGCTTTCCACCTTGGCCGCCGTCTTGGATTTCTTCTCCGCCATCGCATTCACTCGCATCTGGCGCGCCACCTCGCGGCATAGGGCAGCAGGAACAGGTAAAGACCGGTCAGCATCAACAGGCAGAGCGGCAGCAGCGCCAAGAAGCCTACCCAGACGGTCGATTTCTGCTGCAACACCGCGATGATATTGACGATGACAGCCGCCGTAAAGGCGACGGACAGCCAGCGATGAATTAGCCGAAACCGGTTGTTCCAGTTCAAAGAGACCTCCTATGCCGGGAAAATAAGCCTCAGCGACGGACGAACCGCCCATCGACGATCTTACTCCGACCGCGCCAAAACCTGCTCCAGCTTTGCAAAGAACTGCGTCCACCCGCTCCTGGCGCCCCCGTAAGCCTGCCGCTGATCCGGCCGGAAGCCAGACTGCTCCATCCGCAAATGCGTGCCGGTGCCGGTTGGGGTGAGCGTCCAGGTGACCACGCTTTCCAGCCCATAGGCTTCCCAGCTATAGGACAGGCTCTTGTTCGGCTCGACTTCCAGGACCTTGCAGTCGACAGAGCCCCAATCCGCGCTGAAACTGAAACGATGGTCGATGGCGGGCTTGAAGTCGCTCTTCATCAGCCACTCCTGGAGCAAGTGCGGCTGGGTGAGCGCCCGCCAGATCTTTTCCAAGGGATAGGGCATTTCCCGCTCGATGACGACGGAGCGCGTTTCTGTCGATGTGTCGGTCATTGATCCATCCTTTTCAGCAAATCTTCGAGAGCGTTAAAGCGGCTTTGCCAGAAGCCGGCCATCTCGCTCGTCCAGTCGACCAGCGGGGCCAGCGCGCCAAGCTGCGCACTGTAATGGGTCTGGCGTCCTTCGTGGCGATAGCGCACCAATCCGGCCTGCTTCAGGATCCCAAGATGCTTCGAAACAACCGGCTGCGACACGCCGGCCCGCTCCGTCAGAGCCCCGACCGTCTTCTCCCCTTCCCGGCACAGCCGCTCGAACAGAGCCCGCCGCGTCGGATCGGCAAGTGTCCGGAAAAGCACGTCGTGAGCATCTGGCATTGATGATTCATACCTCTAGAGCTATGAATAAACCTATAGCCGCTGAGGCATACGTGAGTCAAGCCAAACCGAGCGGAAGAGCACCAGAGCCCTCTAGCACATATCGAACAATGGAGAATTCACATAGCTATAGAGCTATGCATAGAAGCATTTCGCATAGAGTGCGAACCGCCGCCGCAGCAGCATCGAGCGCCGCGCCGTGCTAACCCGACAACTTGCCTCAACAACTCTCCGGACGCTCGGCCTCCAGCCGCTCTCGAATGAACGTGGGGCCACCGGCAAGACGCGCCGCAAGCAGGCTCGCGGGATCGACCAGACGCCAGTAGGGCGTCACCGTCGAAACCCGCTCGCCCGTCGCCAACGCGCCGAAGGACAGTTCGGCGATGGCTCGCAAATGCCGCTGCACCGTCACCGGGCAGCAGGCATCCGCCCCGTATTGGGCGGCGAGGCGGCGGCGGAGGGCGCCGAGATCGGTGTGAACACCTGGCGGTGCTGATCTGATCTGCTCCGCCACCATCTGCTGCGACGGAATGAGCATCGCTTGCATGCCACTGCGGCCCTTGCGCCGCTGCTTGATCGTCGGAATTTCGCTCATACCGTTCCCCGCAGTATTGCGCCTTCCTGCAATCTAGGGCTGGACCGAATGACGGCCAGCCTCACGTCAATCGACAGAAGTCGCTTCTGACGGCTTTTCTGCTCCCGCCGTTTCGGTTAATCCTCGGGGCCTCTCACTCAGGAAAGGATAGGACATATGGCTAAAGTCGCGTTCATCGGTCTCGGCGTCATGGGCTTTCCCATGGCCGGTCACCTGAAGATCAAGGGCGGCCACGATGTTACCGTCTACAATCGCACCGCCGAGAAAGCCGCCGCCTGGGCTGAGAAATTCTCCGGCAAGTCCGCCCCTACCCCGGCCGAGGCGGCGGAGGGGGCCGATTTTGTCTTCGTCTGCGTCGGCAACGATGAAGATCTCCGATCGGTGACATCAGGCGATAGCGGCGCTCTGCACGGCATGAAGCCTGGGTCGGTGCTGATCGACAACACCACCGCCAGCGCCGAGGTCGCTCGCGAACTTTATGCAGCGGCAAAGCAAAAAGGTGTTGACTTTATCGACGCTCCGGTATCCGGCGGCCAGGCCGGCGCCGAAAACGGTGTGCTGACCGTCATGTGCGGCGGCGACGAAGCCGTTTATGAGCGCGCCAGGCCCGTCATCGAAGCCTATGCCAGGATGGTCGGCCTGATGGGGCCGGCAGGCTCCGGCCAGTTGACCAAGATGGTCAACCAGATCTGCATCGCCGGCCTCGTCCAGGGACTCGCCGAAGGGCTGCATTTCGGCAAGCGCGCCGGCCTCGATATCGAAAAGGTCGTCGAGGTGATCTCCAAGGGTGCGGCAGGTTCCTGGCAGATGGAAAACCGCCACAAGACCATGAACGCCGGCAAGTATGATTTCGGTTTCGCAGTCGACTGGATGCGCAAGGATCTGGGCATTGTGCTCGCCGAAGCCCGCCGCAACGGCGCCAAGCTGCCGGTCACGGCCGTCGTCGATCAGTTCTACGGCGACGTTCAGGCGATGGGCGGCAATCGCTGGGACACGTCCTCGCTGCTCGCCCGTCTCGAGAAATGATCGGCCCTTCCTCCGATTCGGCAGAATTGATCGCGCATCTCGAAACGCTGCGCTCGGAGGAAAATGTCGCCGGGATGGCGCGATTCGGCATCGTCACCGGTCGCGCCCTCGGCATTTCCAATCCCGACATCAGGGCGGTCGCCAGATTGGCGAAGAGGGATCACCTCAGGGCAATGCAGCTCTGGCAAAGCGATATCCGCGAAGCCCGCCTGCTCGCACTCTGCACAGCTGAGCCGAAACGGCTGACGGCGGAAGAGGCCAGAAGCTGGGCCAATGATTTCAATTCCTGGGAGATCGTCGACTGCGCCGCCGATCTCTTTATCGAGGCCCGGCTGGACGAGCTCATACCAGAATTCGCTGCAGACGAGCACGAGTTCGTTCGCCGCGCCGCCTTCGCCATGATATCAGGCGCCGCCGTCCACAGGAAGAACGAGAGCGATTTGACAATCCTTGCCTGGCTGCCGCTGATCGAGACCCATTCCCGCGATTCCCGCAACTTCGTTCGCAAGGCGGTCAATTGGGCACTGCGCAGCATCGGCAAACGCAATCGCGGCTGCCATGGCCCGGCGCTGCGGCTGGCGACGCTTCTTGCCGAAAGTCCGGATAAAACCGCCCGCTGGATCGGCAGGGATGCGGTCCGGGAGCTGACCGGCGAAATGCTTATGGCGCGGCTAAAATAGCGCGACACAGCGTCTAGCGCATGTCCCGGAAAAGTATGCAACGGTATTGCGGCAACCACATGCGCGAAAACAAGGATGATCTTACCGATCGCGCGCCTTGAGCCAGTGTTCGGTCTCTGCGTTATTCCGACGGCCTATTCGGGAGCCCTTTGTCGTTTGGGTTCTGTGCCGGCGTCTCTCTTGTATCTCGTGGCGGATGTTGGCGATCGTCAGACTCCGCGGGGGCCACCTGATCGTCGGAACGGTGGACAGGCTGCTCTTTTGGGTCGATCCGTCTGGCGGGGGCGGCAATTTTTCTAGGCATAGCCAGCTCCTCTAGCTTCACCGACCAGAACCGACTGCCGCACTGAAGGTTCCGAGTCCAGAAGCGCTGCTTGGTTCGGAATCGGTGTCACCAAACTGCCGACGACGAGGATGCAGCCATCAGCGAGCAGAATGAAGATGTACACCCGGCACAATTTTCACGGTTTGCGTCGCGTCGATTTCGACGACGGCACTCCAGGCACGAATCAGAGGACCGGGTCTTGGCAGGAACGTTTTCCAAGGGCGCGCGTTGATTCTTCTTGTCCCGTGCGAGAGGCGCGGGCAGCACCAGGGAGGTTATCATGAAAGTCAGCGATTGCATGACCACAGACGTGCAGATCACCGATCCGGAGCACACATTGCGAGATGTCGCCTCAATGATGGGACGTCTCGACGCCGGTGTTCTCCCGGTGGGCGAGAATGACCGGCTGGTCGGCATGATCACCGATCGCGACATCGCCATCCGTGGCGTGGCAGAGGGCAAAGGCCCCGACGCAAAGGTCCGCGACGTAATGAGTACCGATGTCAAATACTGCTTCGATGACGAAGATATCGAAGACGTCCTTCACAACATGGGGGATCTTCAAGTGCGGCGCTTGCCGGTGTTGAACCGAAGCAAGCGGCTGGTCGGCATCATCTCGCTTGGCGATCTCGCCATGATGGGTGAGACCATGGAAACAGGCAAAGCACTGAGCGACATTTCGCAGCGCGGCGGTGCACATTCACAGACGCCCCACTGACCGTCCGCGTCGCGCCACAGAAAAGCTGCCACGGGCCGGCGGTCATAGGCTCATTCAACTCTCGACGCTCGCTCTATTGCCTTTAGCGCGAGAGTTCTGCAATTGCGCACACAGAACGCTTCACGTGGCTCCGTTGTTAGGCATGAGCGCCAGTTGGACGAACTAGGCTTGCTTCCGTTTGCCGAGGCCTTGGGCCGAAGCTTTCGCCTTGCCGTCAATGATGCCTGGATTTTTCGACCAGAAAGTCGATCAGCACTCTTACCGCCGACGGCATGCCCCTCGCCGTCGTGAAGACGATATAAAACTGGCTTTCTTCCGATTGCCATTCCGGCAGGACCCGAATCAGCCTGCCAGCCTGCAGATCCGCCTCGCAGGCGCTTTCGAGCAGCAGCCCGAAGCCGAGCCCGGCCCGGGCTGCATCGAGAATGGCGGTCATGCTGCGGCAAGTCAGCCGCGGCTGATGCCGGATGACCCGTTTGTCATCATTCGGGCCGATGAGCTCCCAGGTATGGAAGGTCACCCACGAGGTCATCGCCAGCGTCGGCAGATCGGCGAGTTCGTCCACGCAATTCAAACCACCGTTGCGTTCCACCAGCGACGGACTGGCGACGAGGATGCGTCGCGCCCGGTCAAGCTTACGCATCGTCAGGCTCGTCTGCGTCTCCGGCTCGTTGGTCGCCCTCACCTCAAGATCGATCCGTTCGTTGATGAGGTCGGCGCGCCGGTCGGAGCCGATGATCTGCAGCTTGATCTTCGGGTAACGTTCCAGGAATTCAGGCAGAATGCCGCCAACAGAGATGTCGACCAGACCGAGCGGGCAGGCCATCCGCACCACACCCTGCGGGTCGGACTGGGCTTCGGTGACGATCGATTTGGCACGATCGGCCTCCTGCAGAATGGTCTGGCATCTTTCGTAAAAAGCCTGGCCTATATCTGTCACCCGAAAGTGACGGGTCGAACGCTCGATCAGCCGTGCGCCGAGCCCGTCCTCAAGCCGACTGATTCGCCTGCTGAGTTTCGAACGCGGTATCTTCAGATCGCGACTGGCCGACGCAAATCCACCGCTGGAGACGACGGCTGCAAAATAATAATAGTCGTTGAGATCTTCCATAGAACAAGCGATCCGAGAGTAGGAATGAATGCTGCCCCGCTGCAAGCGGTTGTATCCTCTCTCCCAAAAAGCTGTAATCACATTGTCGGCATTGGATTTTCTTTCCGCGACCCGTCGCGGCAAGGCAAACCGGTGCTGATCGGTCTGGTCAAATCTCGTGAATTTAATAAGTGTGAAGCCTCAATGAGGCTGTGCCGACGTGCGATATGCAACATGCCGGTTCGGCCCACTTGGATGGCGATCGAAAAGACCGCCAGAAAGACGGCGAGGAAAAACGCTGCAAGGACGGTCCGGCAGGGAAGACCGGACCCGTCCCCGTAGCTGATCGGAGGTCACTCGGATCAGAAACTGATTTGAAACGCCCCCGGTCCGAAGACCGGGAGCATTCACCAAGTCGATTAGAACGAACGCTGCAGGCGGAAGTAGCCCGAAGTGGAGTCGTCAGCATCTTCCGGATCGAGGTACTGAACCGAAGCCTTGGCGTAGAAGTTGTCGACGATCTGGTAATCAACCGTCAGACCGACCTTCCAAGCGTCGCCATCGCTGAAGTCGTCACCGGAGACGTAGTAGTCACCGTAGTACTGGACGCCAGGAGTGATCTTGAGCTTGTCGGTTGCCTTGATTGCGTATTCGGCAGCGACAGCCCATTCAGCTGCGGAGTAGTAGGAGTTCGGGCCGGAAGAGTATACGGCAGCGAGGCCGAGCGTGCCGGGACCGATTTCAACCGTACCCATTGCACGGACGGCGCCGTCTTCGTTGTCGAAGTCCCAGCCGCCGGTGACCTGGTAGCTAAACGCACCAGCAGTGCCGCCAACGCCGAAGGCAACGCCAACGTTGTTCGGCTCTTCGCCCGTCTTGTAGAAGCCGTCCTCCAGTTCGTCGACGCTGATGCCGGCGTAGAAGGTGCCGCTTTCGTACTGATAACGGATGGAGTTGTGCAGGGTTACGATCGAACCGATGTCGTCGGTTTCACCCGAGAGACCATCGTCCCACCAGCTGTAGAAAAGACCAGCGCGGAAGCCCGCGATGTCGAGGTAAGCGGAGTCGAGGATGGCATCCTGATCCGAAGCGTTGTCAGCATTGAACTGCATGACGATGACGCCGGTCAGCGGACCATATTCGGTGTCGCTCTTGGCCGTGAACTGAACCTGGCCGCGCGTACGAGCATCCCAATCCGAGTCGTTGCTGAGCGAACCGTTGAGCGGCTGATCACCAACATCAACCTGGAAACGGATGTAGCCTTCGATCTTGAGGCAGGTTTCGGTGCCGGGGATGTAGAAGTAGCCGGTGCCGTAAGCGTCGCAGACGCGAACATATTCAACCGGTTCCGGCTCGGCAGCAACGATAGCGTCAGCTGCAAGAACCGGCGTCGATGCAGCAAAAGCTGCTGCTGATGCGAGCAAAACCATTCTGATGTTCATTTACCAATCCATTCCTTTGTCGATCGGGGCTGGCTTCCAATCGGGTAGTCGATTCGAAGCCGGCCCAGTTTGAACAGCCATCTCGGCGTGCGGATCGATCGAACCGCCAAACCGTCATCACACACCGGGCGTTATCAAGCAATTCTGGATATATGCTGGAGGGGTCCGACCGAGCCATTTTCCCCGAAAGCGTGATTTTTATACAACAATTTCAATTGCTTGAAGAAAAAAACGCACAAAACGGCCCGGCGACGGAAGTCTTCCATCGCAAGCCGCAAACGCCATATTCTTTCATCAAAATCCTCACCGCCCGATCTTCGTCGGACATAGTGGTGAAGCTCATAAAACACTACCGCCGGCTAATGAACACACACAAGATGGCGGCTTAGAACATAGTGTCCTGAATTCGATACCAATGCGTCAAAATGATGACATATGGCCCACTGGTTGTACGCACAATAACCCCTTAATCATTATCAGGCTATTTATTTTTCAGGATTTCGCCGCGATTCAAGCGCTTTTTCGTTGTTTTTTAGTCTTTTCTGCAGTCAGAACCTTCTCGCAGCCCTGCTTGCTGCCTCATTGCGGACATTCTCACGGATGATGAGAATGCCGCTCGAAGCCCATTTCTTGAGGAGGATACCCCCTACGGTAGCAGACCATTCCTCGATATTTGAGTATCAGCCGCCATTCAACGGGTCGCAGATCGCATGCTCGGACTCAGTCTTCGTTTGACTTGGCGTTCTCGAGAATCATGTAGTCCAGCGGCAACTGCGTCGAATACTTGATCTGCTCCATCGCGAAGGCGGAGGAAACGTCGCGAATCTCGATCTTGGCGATCATCCGCTTATAAAAGGCGTCATAGGCGGCGATATCGGGCACGACGACTCGCAGGAGATAATCGACATCACCGCTCATGCGGTAGAATTCGACCACTTCTGGGAATTCGGCGACCACCTCGGAAAAGCGGCGCAGCCACTCGATCGAATGGGTAGCCGTGCGAATCGACACGAAAACGGTGACCTTGGTGTTGACCTTCTCGGGATCGAGGATGGCAACCCGACGCTTGATGACGCCGTCTTCCTCCATTTTCTGGATGCGGCGCCAGCATGGCGTCGTCGACAGCCCCACTTTCTTGGCGAGGTCGGCAACGGCAAGGGTCGAATCTTCTTGCAGCAGACGCAGTATTTTTCGGTCGAGGCGGTCCATGCGCACGTCAGTCCTTTCGAATTATTTTCTTTGTATAACTCGATTCCGCGCGACGAAAAGAATTTTGTTTCAGGAAAGCAGCATTTTCGTCCGTGCCCGCAAGACAGGAAGCAATTCTTCCTCGAACCAGGAATTGCGTTTCAGCCAGCCGCTGTTGCGCCAACTCGGATGCGGCAGCGGCAGCACCGCCGGCGATCGCCCGGACATGAGGCTGTCGCGCCACCCCCGCACCGTCTCGGTCATGCCGCCCCGCGATTCGCCGGCGACATGCCAGGTCTGTGCATATTGACCGATGACCAGCACCAGTTCGATTTGCGGCATCGCCGAAAGTACTCTTTGCCGCCAGAACGGTGCACATTCGCGCCGCGGCGGCAAATCCGCGCCTTTGTCGTCGTAGCCGGGAAAGCAGAAGCCCATCGGCACGATGGCGAATCGGTCGCGGTCGTAAAAGCTTGCTCTGTCGACGCCGAGCCACGATCGTAGCCGGTCACCCGAGGCATCGTCGAATGGCAAGCCACTCTCATGCACGCGAAGTCCGGGCGCCTGACCGGCGATCAGGATACGGGCGTTCGAAGAGATCACGGCCACCGGCCGCGGCTCGTGCGGCAACCGGTGCGCAGGCCCCTTTGCCGGCGCGTCACGACAGATGCGGCAGGCAGCGATTTCACGCCGTAAAGTTTCCAAGCTGGCTTCGTCGGTCATCGCTTACTCCCACCCGACGATCCGCCTGATTAAGCGCAGCGCCTCGTCGAAACCGGAATTCTGGCGGGCATGGTCGCGCACATCGCGCGGCCGCTCGAAACTTCCGGCCCACATCCCCGCCTTCGCAACCCTCGCTTCGTCCTCCTCCTTGCCGTAACCGCCATAGGAAATGGCCATGCCCCGCCGCACCATGGCGGCGTTGATGTCTCCGCCTGCCCCACTGCGGCAGATGACGAGCAGCCTGTCGTAGCGGTCTCGCCGGCTACCCTCGCAAAGCGTTTCCGATGTCAGCACCATCTCCTGCAGCGCCTGGCGCGCGGCCCGCCCGCAAGCCCAGACCGTTCCTGCCCGCTCGCAGCTCTGATTAAGCTCCGGCGCATCGATGCCTTCGAGACGGAAGCGTTCCCGTCCCAAAGACAGACTGTCGCCGTCGGCGGCATGAAAGGCGCCCGCATGCTTGATGGCTGCAATATCGTTGACCTTGGCGGCGATCAGCGCCAGAAGCGCCAGCAGGGCCAAAGCAGTCACGCCGTCGCGAATCAGGCGCAGGCCCCGTGTCACGCTTTCGCCTCCTTAAAAAACAAATCCTTGGCAAAGATGGCAAACATCTTCTTAAGAATTGCCGGTTAAGCTCTTATCCACCCTGGGATGAAGTTTCAACGTGCACATGAGTACCGGCGTAAGCACATCGACCGACAAGATTATCGTCGACAGGTCGCGCAGCCACCGCAACAAGGCCGTTTCCAAGGCCGTGCGGCAGACGCGCGAACGTCTTCAGTCCGGCCATGCGTCCAATTCCTCCTTCGACCGTGACGTACTCAAGATGTACATAGCATCGATGCTGCAGGGCGCGACGATCATGCCGCTCTTTATCGTCATCATCACCGCCCTCGGCGTTTATTTCACCCAAGATACGCGATTGCTCTTCTGGGCGCTGCTGACGCTCACCTGCCACGCCGGCAATATACTGCTCGCGCGGCGCGCGCGACGCCAGGAGATCACCGCCGAGAGCGCCCGCAAATGGCGCCGCCTGCTGCTCTCCGGCCAATTCCTGGTTGGCTGCTGCTGGGCCGTCTTCGCGCTTCAGGGCTGCGACACCTGCGAGCCGTCGAGCTTCATTCTTTATAAGGGCGCAACATTGCTGATTGCGCTCTCCGTCACGGCGATGTCGAATTTCATGCTGACGCCTGCCGTCCTCGTCGCCTTCGCACCGGCGGTCCTGGCGCTGGGCGCCAAGAGCGGCCTGTCGCGCGACCTCCTCGAAATCAGCCTGACCGGGCTGTTCACGGCCACCCTGGTCTTCTTCAACTATATCAGCGACCGGCTGTTCAAATCGAACCTCAGGATTCTCTCCTATCAGTCGGAGAAAGACGACCTGATCGCCGAGTTGGAAGTGGCCAAATCGATGTCTGACGAGGCGCGTCGCCGCGCCGAAGAGGCAAACCTCGCCAAGTCCCGCTTCCTTGCCTCCATGTCGCACGAACTCAGGACGCCGCTCAACGCCATCCTCGGCTTCTCCGAAGTGATGTCGGCCGAAGTCATGGGACCGCTCGCCAACCCGACCTACAAGGAATATGCGGGCGACATTCATCGCTCCGGCCAGCACCTGCTCGATCTCATCAACGAAATCCTCGACTTGTCGCGCATCGAGGCCGGCAAATACGAACTGAGCGAGGAAGCGATCTCGCTTCTCGATATCACTGAAGATTGCATTGGCATGGTCCAGCTGCGCGCCCGCGCCAAGAACATTGCCATTTCGGATCAGTTCGAGCGGCAGCTGCCGGCCATCTGGGCGGACGAGAAGTCGATGCGCCAGGTGGTGCTCAACCTTCTCTCCAATGCCGTCAAGTTCACGCCCCAAGGCGGCGAAATCCACGTCAAGGTCGGTTGGACGGCCGGCGGCGGCCAGTACATCTCGATCAAGGATAACGGCCCCGGCATTCCGGAGGAAGAGATTCCCGTCGTCCTGTCGGCCTTCGGCCAAGGCTCGATCGCCATCAAGAGCGCCGAACAGGGCACCGGCCTCGGCCTGCCGATCGTCCAGGCGATCCTTGCCAAGCATGACGGACAGTTCCTGCTGAAGTCGAAGCTGCGCGAGGGCACCGAGGTCATTGCCATCCTACCCGCCAAGCGCGTGCTCCAGAGCCTGCCGGCTGTCGAAGAGGCTCAGGCCGTCGCGCGCAAGCGCAAGAGCTTTGCCTGATTCAACCAAAAAACAGGTGTTTGCCGAGAACGAAGCCGAGATAAAGGCAGCATGCGGCGATCATACAGGCCACCGCGAAGGAACCGAGATCCTTGGCATGTTTGCCGACGATCGATATCTCCGGCGAAATCCGGTCGATCACCTCTTCGACGGCAGTATTCATCGCCTCCATCGAAAAGAGCCCCAGAAACAGCAGAACCGCGACGACGATCTCGCCGGCGGTCGCGCCCACCAGCGCCAGCGCTGCGATCGAAACGACGAAAAAACCAAGTTCCTGGCGGAAGGCCGCCTCTTTCAGCACACGCAGAAAGCCCGCCCAGGAATAGCTGGCGGCGGCGATGAAATGCCGAAATCCGGTCTCTTTCGTCACCGCAGGCTTCGTCAAGACGCCCTCTCCTCTTCCGGTTGCGCCACGGCCCCGGGAAAGGTATCGCCATCTCCCCTTTGGTGAGCCAATAGGCAAATAGCGAATCCGCCTGAACGGCGCAAGCCAACCGGAGCCCGCATCGCCGGGGCCGGCCGCAGCCTCAATGTTTGCCGCTCACACCCGCCTGCGCAAAGGTTGCCATTCCGGAATGGCAGGCGGCCGCCGCCTTGACGATGCCAGCGGCCAGAGCCGCACCGGTGCCTTCGCCGAGGCGCATGCCGAGCGCCAGAAGCGGCGTCTTGCCAAGCATCTCGATCGAGCGCAGATGCCCGGGTTCGGCAGAGACATGGCCGATGAGGCAATGATCGAGCGCCGTAGGGTTTGCGGCTTTGAGGATCGCAGCCGCGGCAGTCGCGACATAGCCGTCGATCACCACCGGAATGCGCTCCATGCGGGCGGCAAGAATGGCGCCCGCCATCGCCGCGATCTCGCGACCGCCGAGCCGCCGCATGATCTCGAGCGGATCGTCGAGGTGGTCGCTGTGCAGCGCCACTGCCTTTTCGACCGCCGCGATCTTGCGCTCCAGCATGTCGCCTTCAGAGCCGGTGCCTGGTCCCACCCAGTCGCGCGCCGAACCGCCATAAAGGGCATAATTGATCGCAGCCGCAATCGTCGTATTGCCGATGCCCATCTCGCCGATGCAGAGCAGATCGGTGCCGCCGGCGATCGCTTCCATGCCGAAAGCCATGGTCGCGGCACAGTCACGCTCGGAAAGCGCCGCCTCTTCGGTAATGTCGCCCGTGGGATAGTCGAGTGCCAGGTCGAAGACTTTCAGCCCGAGATCGTGGGCGACGCAAATCTGATTGATCGCCGCGCCGCCGGCTGCGAAATTCTCGACCATCTGCTGCGTCACCGCTGGCGGAAAAGGCGTGATGCCGTGCCTGGTGACGCCGTGATTGCCGGCGAAGATTGCCACCAGCGGCCGGTTGACGGCGGGTGGGCGACCGGTCCAGGCGGCGAGCCAGAAGGCGATTTCCTCGAGCCGTCCGAGCGCACCCGGCGGCTTGGTCAGCTGCGCGTCGCGTTCGCGTGCAGCCACCAGCGCGCGCGCATCCGGCCCCGGCAGGTCGCGGAGCAAGGTACGGAAGTCGTCGAACGGCAGGCCTGAAACGCTCATCTGTGCGGTGTTCCTATGAAATCGGCTATTCTTGTTTTCACGCAAACCACTTGTTTGCGTCGAGCAAATCAGCTTCTTTGCGGTGGCTCTCTCTTAAAGCCGGCGAACGAAGCGAACAACACCAAAAGCGCCGCGACCATAAGTCGGGACCTGCGGCAGAACGAAACAGAATGAAGATCAAGGATTATGCGGTCGATACCGCCCGCGCCGTCGCCTTCCTCAGCCGCCTTCCCATGCCGCCAGCGCTGTTCAACGGCTATGACGGCAAGCTCGGCCGCCTGGTGCGCGCCTTTCCCGTCGCCGGCCTTCTCATCGGCTTTGTCCCAGCCCTCGCCCTCCTCCTTCTTTTAGGCCTGCGCGCAGATCCACTGGTGGCCGCACTGGTCGCACTTGCCGTCCAGGCGCTTGTCACCGGCGCGCTGCACGAAGATGGGTTAGCCGATACCGCCGACGGCATCGGCGGCGGCAAAAGCCGCGAACAGAGCCTCATCATCATGAAGGACAGCCGGATCGGCACCTATGGCGCCATCGCGCTTTTTCTCTCCTTCGCGATCCGCGCGGCAGCTCTCGCCGCCATTGTCGGCCATTCCTCGCCTCTCGCAGCAGTCCTTACCATTCCCGCCGTCGCGGCGCTAAGCCGCGGCGCGATCGCCTGGCATTGGCAGCGGCTGCCGCCGGCAAAGGCCGATGGCGTGGCCGCCTCGACCGGGCAGCCTGATGAGGCGGCGATGCATTTTGCGCTCGTCTCGGCCGGTCTCCTCGCAGCACTTCTGATCTGGCCGGCATTCGGCCTGTGGCCGCTCGTTGCCAGCCTGCTCGCCGCCGGCATCGCAGGATTTGCCTGCACCGTCTTCATCCGCCGCCGGCTTGCCGGCCACACCGGCGACACGCTGGGGGCAACGCAGCAGATATGCGAAATCGCCACTTTTTGCGCCCTTGCCACGGCTCTTTGAAACTCCGATATATCCTCCATGCAAACACCCTGCATTCACGTCTGCTCTATAGTTTCAGTCACCGGTTTTTGCGCCGGATGCGGCCGCACTCTTGAGGAAATCGGGGATTGGATGAACTATACCGATGCCGAGCGCGGCGGGATCATGGCGCTGCTGCCGGCGAGACTCGCAGCCGCCGCCCCAAGGAGCCACATGAAAACAAGCCTCGCGGCACGGCCGGAGCGGCCCTGATGATCCGTTTGACTGTCCTCCTCGTCGTGATCGGCATCGGCCTTGCCGCGCTGATCCTCAGCAATGACGGCAGCCGCATCCTCGGCCTGCAAAGCGACGATTTCGGCCGCTTCGTCTACCTGCTGCCGATCGCACTGATGCTGTCGGCGGGCATCTGGGGAAGCCGGCGCAGCGTCGGTGAAACCATGCGCCAGATGATGATCTGGCTGGTGATTATCCTGGCGCTCGTCACCGTCTATCTCTATCGCCAGGAAGCGCTTGGGGTCGGCAACCGCGTGCTCGCCGGCCTCGTTCCCGGCCGCGCCGTCGTCGTCACGACGAGCGAAGGTGGCAACGAAGTCATCCTGCACAAGCTGTTGAACGGCCATTTCGAAGCCGACGTCAATGTCAACGGCCGAAAGGTCGAGATGCTGGTCGACACCGGTTCCAGCATGGTGGCGCTCTCGCACGAGGATGCCGAACGCATCGGCATCGATCTCGCCGGCCTCACCTACTCGATGACGGTCATGACCGCCAACGGCCGCAGCCGCGCAGCCCCGATCACGCTTGACCAGGTGGCGATCGGTCCGATCGTCCGCAACAACGTCGCCGCCAGCGTCGCCGAGGATGGCCGACTCGACCAGAGCCTGCTCGGCATGAGCTTCCTGGAAACGCTCGGCTCCATGCAGATGCAGACCGACGAATTGCGCCTGCGGGATTGAACCCTGGCGTCGCAGCGCTCGTCATCTGCCTTCCGATAGCGGGCCTCACCCACTCGGTCGGGTTTTGACAGGCTCTCCATGCGGAGCGCCCCGAGCAGTTCGCCCGTCGACGAATGCCGCCGAAAGTGCGGCAACGCTGGACATTTTCGTTCAACGTTTCCGGCGCTACTTCGCCAAGCGTGGGTCCATTGCCGCCCGGTCTTCTTTGTTGATATTCTGCGCTCGCGCAATACCGGAACCTGACATGACCCCACGACAGCTGAAGACGTTCCTTGCCGTCATCCGCCACGGAAACCTCACGCACGCTGCTGGCGAAGTCAATCTCGCCCAATCGAGCCTTAGCGACCAGATACAGGCGCTGGAAGAGGAGTTGGGCGCCGAGCTCTTTGTCCGATCCCGGCAGGGCGTCGTCCCCACGCCGGCTGGAACGGCTTTGAAGGCTTATGCGGAAGAGATCTTGGCGCTGAATGGCGAGGCGAAGGACGCCGTCCGCTCGGCCGCCGGCAACGCCGAACAATTAGTCATATTGGGCACGCTCGAAACCATCGCCGCTGAAAGGCTGGCGCCCTGGCTCTCCAGCTTCCGTCGGCAGAACCCCGGCCTTGCTCTCAAACTCAAGGTTGGCGGCAGTGGCGAATTGTATGCGCAATTGCAGAACGGCTCGATCGACGTCGCCTTCACTTTCGATCGCGGCCATCAGGACGAGCGCTTCGCGACGCGCCATATCTGCAGCGAACCGCTGGTGTTGATCGCGGGCCACAACTCGCAGCTGTCCGCATTTGATAGCCTGGCGGCGCTGAGTGCGGCCCACTTTTTTGCGACTGAAGCCGGCTGCGTCTATCGCCATCTGTTCAATACGGCCTTTGCGGAAGCGGGTGTGACGCCGCCGCCCATTGCGGCGGAAGCAGACAGTATTGCGACGATCATTCGCCTCGTTGCATCCGGCACCGGCTATGGGCTTGTCCCGCGCCTCGCGATCGGACTGTCTCCGGCGCGTAGCGATATCGTCGAATTGTCGTGGCCTGGCAAACCGCCAGCCGCTTCGCTGGTGATGACGTGGCGGCGCCGGCGCGTTCAGCCGCCGGCGCTCGCCCTCATCCTGCAGTCAGCAAGCGAAAATCTCTCACCGGTCAAACCAGCCGATGCCCACCTTCGACATGCAGGATCGTGCCTGTGGTGAAACCGTTGCCGATGAGAAAACGGATTGCGTCGGCAATATCCTCCGGCTGCCCGACCCGGCCGGCCGGCAGGCGCTCCGCCATCGCGTCCAGCGTCGCTTGTTTGGCTTCGCCGGCGACAAAGGCCCAGATCGGCGTATCGACCCATCCGGGCGATACGGCATTGATGCGGATCGGAGCCAGCTCGACGGCAAGTGCTCTCACCAGGCCTTCGAGCGCCGCGTTGACGGCTGCGACCACCGATCCACGCGCTGCCGGTCGATAGGCGGCGACTCCTGAGGTATAGGTGATCGACCCCGCCGGCGGCAGATTGGCGGCGCCGTGCTTCGCCAGCAGCAGCGGCCCGTAGAACTTGCTTTCGACCACCCGTTGCGCCGCCGCAAGCTCGATTGACGGCAGGAGCTGATAGGCGCCTTCGATATCGGCCGCCGTGCTGACGATATGATCCAGCGGTTCGCCGTCCTGAAATAGCGCTGCGACCTCCTCCTCGCGGGCTATGTCGACCGCACGTGTCGCAAGTTTCGGATGGTCGCCGAGGTGGCGGCGGGCTGCCGCGAGCCTCTCTCGGCTGCGCCCCGCAATCGTCACCGACGCTCCCTCCGCGAGCAGGTGTCTGGCAAGCGCCAGTCCCATGCCGGAACTGCCGCCGACGATCAGCACCTTCGCACCTTCAATCCTGATAGCAGTCATCTCGCATCTCCATTTGAATGAGAGAGCAGATGCCCTGGACCGCAGCGGAAGAAAAACGGAAGAAATCGATAGCGACATCGGAGTTTCCGATGACGCGCGTTCAGCGATCAGTTGCGCAGCCGGTAGCCGGTCTTGAAGATCCAGCCGAGTGTCCCGAGGCAGATCGCCAGGAACACCGTGATCATCGCCAGGCTGATAATGGGATTGACGTCGGCGATCCCGTAGAAACTCCAGCGGAAGCCGCTGACGAGATAAAGCACCGGGTTGAAGTGGCTGACCGCCTGCCAGAAGGGCGGCAGCATGTTGACCGAGTAGAAGCTGCCGCCGAGGAAGGTCAGCGGCGGCACCACCAGCATCGGAATAAGGTTCAGCTGTTCGAAATTGCCGGCCCAGATGCCGATCATGAAGCCGAACAGGCTGAAGGTGACGGCCGTCAGCAGGAAGAACAGGATCATCATGAAGGGATGCTCGATCCTGACGTCGACAAAGAGATTGGCGGTCAGCAGGATAATGAAGCCGATGATCATCCCCTTGGTCGCCGCCGCCCCGACATAACCGAGCAGGATTTCCGTCATCGCCACCGGCGCCGACAGCACCTCGTAGATCGTGCCGGTGAATTTCGGGAAATAGATGCCGAAGGAGCCGTTGCTGATGCACTGGCCGAGCAGCGTCAGCATGATCAGGCCGGGTGTGATGAAGGCGCCGTAGGATACACCCTCCACTTCCTGTATGCGCGAGCCGATCGCCGCGCCGAAGACGATGAAATAGAGCGATGTCGAAATCACCGGCGAGATGACGCTCTGCAGCAACGTGCGGCGTGTGCGCGCCATCTCGAAGAGATAGATCGATTTGATTGCCTCGACGTTCATTTTGCAGCTCCCACCAGCGCCACGAAGATATCTTCGAGCGAACTCTGCCGCGTCGAGAGATCCTTGAAATGGATATTGTTCTCGCCCAGCCGGGTGAGCAGGGTCGCGATGCTCTCCTGCTCATTATCGGCATCGAAATCATAGGTCAGCCGGCAGCCATCGGCTTCCAGCGTCAATCCGTTGCCGGCAAAACAGTCCGGCAGCCGGCTCAGTGGTTCGGTGAGATCGAGGATGAGCTGCTTGCGGCCAAGCTTGGCCATCAGCGCCGCCTTGTCCTCGACGAGCAGCAATTGCCCGCCGTTGATGACGCCGACCCGGTCGGCAATCTCCTCGGCCTCTTCGATGTAATGTGTTGTCAGGATGATGGTGACACCGGAAGCCCGCAGCTGCTCGACGACATTCCACATATCCTTGCGCAGCGTCACATCGACGCCGGCGGTCGGCTCGTCGAGGAAAAGAATATCCGGTTCATGGGAGAGAGCCTTGGCGATCAGCACGCGCCGCTTCATACCGCCGGAGAGCTGACGCAGCATATTGTCCTTCTTGTCCCAGAGCGAAAGGGCGCGAAGCACCTTCTCGATATGGGCGGGATCGGCTTTCTTGCCGTGCAGCCCGCGCGAAAAGCTCACCGTGTTGAACACCGTTTCGAACTGGTCCGTGGTCAATTCCTGGGGCACCAGCCCGATCATCGAGCGGGTGGCGCGGAAATCCTTCACAACGTCATGGCCGGCGACCAGCACCTGCCCGCCGCTCGGATTGGCGATACCGCAGATGATCGAGATCAGCGTCGTCTTGCCAGCGCCATTTGGCCCGAGCAGCGCCAGGATTTCGCCCTTTTCAACAGTAAGATTGATGCCTTTCAGGGCCTCGAAGCCATTGGCATAGGTCTTTGTGAGGTTCTGAACGGAGATGATGGGGGCCATGCAGGACTCTTGCGGATTCGGAAAGTATTTCGGCCCGCTATATAAGCTGTCTGTGACGGTTTGACATCCTTCGGGAACGTGAACACTGCATTCACGCAGCACCAACACCGTCACCAACGACGAAGTCACCCCATGGCGACATGACCAAGGCGCCGGCTTTTCAGCTATCGTGGGCAACACCATGCCCGCGAAAAGAAAGGTAATGGCCGGTTTGGAATGTCATCATCCGGTGATCTTCATGCCCGATAAGGGTGCCGAGGCAAGCACCGGCATCCGCCCCGCCGCCCATCCCTTTGCGGAGCCGTCCTCTGGCGTTCTCGTTGCGCCTTTTACCGCTGCCTCGGCTTGTAATGAAAGTTATTGTTCAATCACGAAGTGTTTGGAACCGGCGAGTATCCCCTGTCCAGCCGCGTTCGTCTCAGCCGGCCCCAGGCCGGCTTCCTTTTTATCGGTTCCGAGTAGGCCGCTTTCACCACTCCTCGTAATTAAACCAGTCAAAATCCGCGACCTTCCCTCGCCCCGACGTATCGAAAGCAAACAGGCCGGCGAAAGCGCCGGTGAAGGAGCCGTGTTCGCCGCGACCACCCTCGTCGGAGATCATCCCGGCGTCGAGCACCGGGCCGATTGCCTGCCAGGCGCCCTTGCCTTCGGTCTGCCAGAAGAACTGCAGGTCGTTCTCGCGAATTTCCATCGCGAGCTGGACGCGGCCATCGGCGGCGATCGCCACCCCGCTTTCAGCCGGAAAGCTCAGGCGCCCGTTCGGATAGTCGCCATTGCAGGAAAGGATGGTGACGCAGCGGCCGAGTGTTTCATGCAGCGTGACAGCGAGCGCGTGGAACTTGTGGCGGTTATAATAATGCGTCAGTCCGGCAACCTGCTGGTAGGTGTCGGGTGAGAACTCGATCACCGTCTCGGCGCGGAAGCTGTGATGCTCCTGCCGGCGGGCGACCAATGCCTGTTCGAACCAGGAACCGATACTTTCCCGCCCGATCAGGCGGAGATGGCCGGGACGATCCGTCAGGTTGAAGATACGCTGCGGCTCGGGCGTGCGCAGCCACTGGAAGTCAGCAGGCAGTGCCGTGCCATCGAAGCTGTATTCACTGCGCATCGGCTTTTCCACCGGCGCAGCACCAAAGAGACCCGGCACATCGACATCAGGCACTGTGGTGCCGTTTTCGAGATAGAGCCAGTCATCGTCGCGCCAGACGCATTTCTGCAGGCTCGTCTCTCGCCCCAGCGTGCAACGCCGCTTCGGCGGCAGCGGTCGGCCGCAGAGATGGGTGTGGTACGCCTCGCCCTCCGGCGTCTCGACATATTGGCCGTGCCCGGCCCGCTGCAGCACCGCACCCGGGTGATCCTTGGAGGTAATGAGATGCCTGTTCGGATGCATCTCATATGGCCCTTCGATGCGGCGCGAGCGCGCCATCGTGACCGCGTGGTCGTAACCGGTGCCCCCCTCGGCGGTCGTCAGATAATACCAGCCGTTCTTCTTGAAGAGATGCGGGCCTTCGACGAGGCCAAGCTGACTGCCGGCAAAGATGTTCTTGATCGGCCCCTTCAGCGCCTTCGCTACCGGGTCCCATTCCTGCAGCAGGATGCCGTCGAAGGCAGGCGATTTCGGCGAGCCGCCAAAGCTTTCGGTGCGGTGGTTCCACTGCATGTTGACGAACCACTTGCGGCCGTCATCGTCATGGAAGAGCGAGGGATCGAAACCGGAGGAGTTGACATAGACCGGATCGGACCATTCGGCCTCGATCGAGGGCGCGTTGACGATGTAGTTCGGCGCATCCTTAAAATTGCCGTCGAAGCGCTTGACGTCGGTATAAACAAGCCAGAACTGCCCGTCGGCATAGGAAAGGCACGGCGCCCAGATGCCGCAGCTGTCCGGGTTCCCCCGCATGTCGAGTTGCGAGGCGCGCTCCAGAGGCCGGCGCACCAGCGTCCAGTTCACCAGGTCGCGCGAATGATGGATCTGCACGCCGGGATACCACTCGAAGGTGGAAGTGGCGATATAATAATCCGCGCCGACGCGGCAGATCGACGGATCGGGGTTGAACCCCGGCAGGATGGGATTGCGGATCATGGGCGCGGCTCCTTCAGAAGGAAATTGCGGTACGTACGTCAGACGAGGGCGGAAAAAACCTCTCCTCCCTCATCTCTTCCTCGGGGCTTGACCCGAGGGATGTCACAGAGATCCAGCCAGCCCAATTCCTTGGGCTGAAAGAACTCTTCTCGCCGTGCAGACGCGCGGCGGCTGGATTCCTGTGACATCCTCGGGCAAGGCCTGAGGCCACAGGAATGAGGGAGTCTGAGACGACATGCTGCCACAAACTCCCACTGTCCATCCTACTCCAGCTCTGCGGACTTGGCCCACAGGTTGATATCCGCTTCCTTGGCGTAGACATCGATCTGCTTCAGCTCCTCGGCCGTGAATTCGAGATTATCCAGCGCCTTGACGCAATCGACGATCTGCGAGGAACGGCTGGCGCCGATCAGCGCCGAAGTCACGCGTCCGCCGCGCAGCACCCATGCGATCGCCATCTGCGCCAGCGTCTGGCCCCGGCGCTCGGCGATCTCGTTGAGCTTCCGGATATTGTCGATGATCGAAGGGCGAATGAAGTCGCGCTTCAGGAAATGGTTCTGGGCTGCGCGGCTGTCATCAGGAATGCCGCCGAGATACTTCTTGGTCAGCATACCCTGGGCAAGCGGCGAGAAAACGATCGAACCCATGCCGACCTCGTCGAGCGCATCGAGCAGCCTGTCGTCCTCGACCCAGCGGTTGAGCATGGAATAGCTCGGCTGGTGGATCAGGCACGGCGTGCCGAGTTCCCTGAGGATTGCAGCGGCTTCGCGGGTGCGCTGCGAATTATAGGAGGAGATGCCGACATAGAGCGCCCGGCCGGAGCGGACGATATGGTCGAGCGCACCGCAGGTCTCTTCCAGTGGCGTGTCCGGATCGAAACGGTGCGAATAGAAGATATCGACATAGTCGAGGCCCATGCGCTTCAGGCTCTGGTCGCAGGAGGCGATCAGGTACTTGCGGCTGCCCCACTCGCCGTAAGGGCCTGGCCACATATCGTAGCCGGCCTTTGAGGAGATGATCAGCTCGTCGCGAAGCCCGGAAAATTCAGTGCGCAGGATCTCGCCGAAGGCGGTCTCGGCACTGCCGGGGGGCGGGCCGTAATTGTTGGCGAGGTCGAAATGAGTGATGCCGAGGTCGAAGGCCGTGCGGCACATGTCGATCTTGCGGTCATGCGAGGTGTCGCCGCCGAAATTGTGCCAGAGGCCGAGAGAAACGGCCGGCAGCTTCAGGCCGGAACGCCCGACGCGGTTATACTTCATCTTTGAATAGCGGTCTTCGGCCGGCTGCCAGCTGCTCATATGAAAGTCTCCTTCGTACAATATCCGTGTCATCGTCATGCGACATCCTCGGCTAACGAGAATGCCGACACCTGCCCCTCATCCGCCTGCCGGCACCTTCTCCCCGCAAGCGGGGAGAAGGGGAATTGCCGCAGCCCCTCCGTTCCCCATGCAGCTCTCGCATGGCACGTCCCCTCGCCCGATTTACGGGGAGAGGGTTAGGGTGAGGGGCAGCCATCGGCATGAAATGGACGACGGCGGCATGGTCTGACATGACGGAACTATTGGAGCAACCGCGCCGATACGGCAAGCGCAGGCGCGAATGCTCTATCACTTCAACAACGCCTGTGCCTCTTCTATGCCGAGCGCGGCCGGCTGGGTGCAGGTCGTGCTAAGGTCGATGAAGCGCCCCTCCTCGCCCGACTTGAGGATCGAGGTCATGACGTCGACCCCGTGGAGCGTGCGGTCGAGCGAGCAGCGTGCGTCGCGGCCTTCGATCAACGCCATCGCCATGTCGGCAAGGCCGGCCGTGCGGTAGTTGGCGCGCGCTCCGTTCGGGTTTTCCTGGTTGATCTTGCCGAAGGGATGTTCCCAGTCTTTAAGCGGCTTGATGTCCTTGTCGCGGCCACTTGCCTCGACGATGCCGCCGAAGAAGTTCGGGTCCGGCACGTAGAGCGAGCCGTCGGTGCCGTAGAGCTCCATGTTGGCATGGCGATGCGACCAGACATCCCAGCTTGCCGAAAGCGTAACGGTGGCGCCGTTGACGAATTCGAGCAGCGCCTGGATCGTCGTCGGCGTTTTGACCGGGATGATCTCGCCATGGCGCGGCTGGCTAGTGATCGTGCGGGTCTCCGATGCCATCGAGGTCATGGCGCCAACGCGTTTAACCGGACCGATCAGATTGATCAGGTTGGCGATGTAGTAAGGGCCGAGGTCGAGGATCGGTCCGCCGCCCGGCAGGAAGAAGAAATCCGGGTTCGGGTGCCACATCTCCATCCCGGGGCTCATCACATAGCAGGCCCCCGAGGTCACCCGGCCGATGCCGCCATCGTCGATGAACTTGCGGGCAAGCTGATGGGCGCCGCCGAGGAAGGTGTCCGGCGCGCAGCCGACGGCGAGATTCTTCGCCTTGGCGATGCGGCGAAGCTCTTCGCCCTGCTCCAGCGAAAGCACCAGCGGCTTTTCCGAATAGACGTGTTTTCCCGCTTCGAGGATCGCCTTCGACACTGGAAAATGCGCATCCGGAATGGTCAGGTTGACGACGACGTCGATCTCGTCATTGGCGAGAAGCGCGTCGATCGTCTGTGCCTTCACGCCATATTCCTTGGCGCGGGCCTCTGCGGCCTGCACGTTGATATCGGCGCAGGCCAGCACCTTCAGCCCCTTGAAGAGCGGTGCGAGCGAGAAGTAGGTGGTGGAGATGTTGCCGCATCCGATGATGCCGACGCCAAGTTCCCTGGTCATGATGTGCCTCAATAAGTCTGGAAGGATGCGATCGAGCGGCTAATGTTGCGGTCGATGTCATTGGGATTGTCATGTTCGACGACGAAATGCTTGGCCTTGGTGCCGCGAAGCGCCGCAATCAGCTTTGCCCACTCGACCTTGCCATGGCCGACATCGGCCCAGCCGTCCTCGTCCGTCGCTTCGCCTGCCGGCGCAATGTCCTTGACGTGGACGGCGGTGATGCGCGGCCCGAGCTTCTCGATCCAGGCGAAGGGATCGGCGTCGCCGCGGATGACCCATGCGATATCGGCTTCCCAGGAAATGTC
Source organism: Rhizobium sp. H4 (assembly GCF_003013335.1). Taxonomy (NCBI): domain Bacteria; kingdom Pseudomonadati; phylum Pseudomonadota; class Alphaproteobacteria; order Hyphomicrobiales; family Rhizobiaceae; genus Rhizobium; species Rhizobium sp. H4. The sequence continues at coordinate 217,425 of NZ_PSOW01000011.1, read as the reverse complement.
GGGAGCGCCTTCGAAGATGCGCTCGATCGGCAGCGAGCCGTCGGCCAGCTTGACGAATTCGAACTCGTGGTTGTGCCAGCCGAATTCATAGCCGGCGTCCTTGTAAGGCTTGCTCATCTCCTGCAGGCGCTTGCCGAAGGCGGTCCAGCCGGCGGCGTCGGAAGGGCGCTGGTCAGCTGCCAGATGCGGCGCATAGATCGAATCCATGCCGAGAATCCTGGCAATATTGAGCGACTTCTGAACTTCCTTCTCCAGGAAATCGGGACTGAAATGGCCGCTCGCCATGATCAGGCCGTTCTTGTCGAGCTTGGCGCGAAGGCTCTTCAGGCCGGCATCGTCGAGATCGGCATAGATGCCGCCGAAGCCCTCGACTTCCGCATAGCCGGCCTTGCCGAGCTTTTCGAAGATTGCCGAATAGGGCTGGAAGTTGCGCGCGCTGTAGAGCTGGTAGCTAAGTTTCGTCATCATATTCTCCTTGGGCCTCGTGCCCACGCTTGGGAAGGATCAATCCGCCGATTGGCAGGAATGCAGGTCGTAAAACCGGAAGTCCGGCAGCCTGCCGCGTTCGAGCGGCAGTGCCGGGGTGAAGGTAATGCGGCGGCTCTCGCCGGCCGCAAGATCGAAAGCGTTGTCGGAATATTTGCCGTCCGTCTCGCTCTCGATCATCACGAAAAGCGCAAGTCCCTTGGCAGTGACGTTGATATCGACCGCGCCGCTGGCCTCGACATATTCATGCGTAACCGTCAGCACCGCAGGCTCGAGCTCCAGCGCTTTGTAGGTGCCGTTGACATAATGGCCCTCGCCGCCCATGCCGTTCGAGGCAGTGAAACGCCAGGCAAGCAGCGTCCCCTCGCCGATTTCGGCGACGTCAATCGTCGCGGCCGTCACCGCCGCATCCGGCGAGCAGACCGCCTGCACGTCTTTCAGATGCTTCCGCTCCCCTTTCATCGTCAGCAGAGAGATCGAAAGATCGACGCTGACATCGGCAAGCATGTCGTTGACCAGCGAGAAGCGGATCGTCTTGCCGTCCTCGGAAGGAATGGCGGCGACCGCCACCGGCTGGAAGAAGCGCTTGACGAGATAATGCATCGCCTTCCAGCGCCCGCCATAATCAAGGCTAGACCAGGAGGCCACCGGCCAGGTGTCGTTAAGCTGCCAGTAGATCGTGCCCATGCAATGGGGTTTCAGCGAACGCCAATATTCCACCGCCGTCTTGATCGCCAGGCCCTGCTGGATCTGGGAGAGATAGACGAAGTTCGGAAAATCCTTGGGGAAGCGGAAATAGCGGAACATCGTGCCGGCGATGCGCTCGTTGCCGCCGGCGTTCTTCTGGTGCAGTTCCATGACGGGAGAAGCGATGTTCATGTCCTTCTCCTCGGCATAGGTCCTGATGACCGGCAGCGAGGTATAGGACTGGAAGCCGAATTCCGAGCAGAAGCGCGGCCGCACCGAGCGGTAATTGTCGAACGACTTGTTCTCGTGCCAGACCGACCAGTAATGCATGTCGCCGGAGCCATCGGCATGCCACGCATCGCCGAAATCGAGATAGCCGGAAGCCGGGCTGGACGGCCACCAGAGCGCGCCGGGCAATGCCTTCTTCACCGCCTGCTCGATCGTTCGGTTGAGCCGGTCATAGGAGACGAGATAGCGGTCGCGATCCTTCCTCGATTCCTCGAACCAGGTCAGCGCGCCGACTAGTTCGTTGTCGCCGCACCAGAGCGCGATCGAAGGGTGCGAGGAAAGCCGGCGCACCTGGTAATCCACCTCGATCGCCACATTCTCAAGGAAGTCTTCTGTCGAGGGATAGAGGTTGCAGGCGAACATGAAGTCCTGCCAAACCATGAGACCCAGCCGGTCGCAGAGATCGTAGAAATGATCCTGCTCGTAGAAGCCGCCGCCCCAGACACGGATCATATTCATGTTGGCGGCTTTCGCCGATTGCAGCAGGTCTTCCGTCTTCTCTGGTGAGGAGAGCGAATAGAGCGCGTCGGCGGGAATCCAATTGGCGCCGCGGCAGAAGATCTCGCGGCCGTTAGCCTTGAAGGCAAAACGGGCGCCTGACGCATCCGGGGTGGTGATCAGCTCGATGGTGCGAAGACCAATCTGCCTCGTTACCGCCTCGTCGGATAGCTCGACCGAAAGCGTATAAAGCGCCTGCTCGCCGCTGCCGGACGGCCACCAGAGGCGCGGCGTGTCGATGTGAAAGAGATGGTTGACATCAGTCTCGCCCTTGACCCCGACATCGAGGCGCACGCGCTCGCCGTCGAGATCGAAATAGACCTGGGCGACGCCGGTCTGCTTCGCGTAGAGGCTCGCCGTCACCGTCAGGTCAACGGAACCGTCACTGTTATGCGTCTGGCGGGTGACGATATGTTCGATGCGTGCCGTCTCTAGCTTCTTCAGCGCGATCGTGCCGTAGAGGCCGAAAGGCGCAATGGCGATATTCCAGTCCCAGCCGAAATGGCATTGCGGCTTGCGCAGCATATTGCCGTCCGGAATCGGCGAATTGCCGGTGCTGTAGGGAATGTAGAAGGGCTGCTGCTTCTGCCGCTCGGCGCCAACGGCGGCGTTGGAGGCGAAGACGATGCGGATGACGTTGTCGCCGGATTTCAGCACGCTCGAGACATCAGGCCGGTAGCGCCGGAAGCTGTTGTCGGCTTCGAGCGCCAGGAAGCCGTTGACGTAAACGGAGGCAACCGTATCGAGATAGTCGATATCGAGATACCAGTCGCCCTCGGCCTCCTGCAGCGTGAAGCTGCGTTCGACCGCCCATTCACGCTCAGCGACCCACTGCACCTTCTCCTCGTTGCGGCCGAAATAGGGATCGGGAATCAGCCCGGCCCGGTGAAGCGCCGTATGCACGTCGCCCGGCAGCGTGATCGCTGTCCGGATCTCACCATCAACAGAGGTCAGCTGCCACGAACCGGAAAGGCCGATGCTGGTGTTGGTTGATTGCTGCGTCACGATTTCAATTCCGATTTCGAAAAGGATTGTGGTCTTGAAGGAAGGGCAAATGTCACTGTTCGGTGGCCGTCACCTAGTCGTCGTCAGAAACGTGTGCTTTTTCTCCTGATCGGCACTCCGCTCTCCGTCATCCATGGGCTTGACCCGAGGATCTACACCGCATCCACCTGCAGCAGCGGGCATGGATCCTCAGGTCAAGCCCGAGGATGACGGAGGGCGGGGTTGGCCTTTTCGTCAAACTCGCCCCGGCTAGTGGCCTCAACCCACAGAACCTTCTAAAGCCGCAGCTCGCTCTCCGCATCGAACAGCGACGCCAGCGCCATGTCGAAACTGAGCTTCACCTTGGCTCCGACGTTGAAGCGGCGGGCACCATTGACGCGGACCGACATCGTGTGACCGGCATGTTTCAGCCACAGAAGATTGTCCGCACCCATTGGCTCCTCGATATCGACGGTCGCGTCATGTTCTTCGCCGCCGGCGTTCTCGTTGACCTTGATGTGCTCGGGACGAACGCCGAGCACCACTTTGCGGCCGGGCTGCAGCGCTTCGTTGGCATCGTAAGCGGCCAGCGAGAAGTTGACGCCGTTGGCCGTAAAGGCGATGCCGTCGCCTGATTTGACCAGTTCACCGCGCAGGAAATTCATTGACGGCGAGCCGATGAAGCCGGCGACGAAGAGGTTGCGCGGCCGGTTATAGATCGTCGTCGGATCATCGAGCTGCTGGATGATGCCGCTCTTCATGATGGCGATGCGGTCGGCCAGCGTCAGCGCCTCGATCTGGTCGTGCGTGACGTAGATCATCGTATTCTGCAGCGACTGGTGCAGGCGCTTGATCTCGACGCGCAGCTCCGAGCGCAGCTTGGCATCGAGGTTGGAGAGCGGCTCGTCAAACAGGAAGACGTCGACATCGCGCACCAGCGCCCGTCCGATTGCCACACGCTGGCGCTGACCGCCGGAAAGCTCGGCCGGTTTTCGCTTCAGGAGCGGCTGGATCTGCAGGATCTCTGCAGCGCGCGCCACGCGCTTGTCGATCTCGGCCTGCGGCACCTTGGCAACGCGAAGGCCGAAAGAGAGGTTTTTCTCGACCGTCATCTGCGGATAGAGCGCGTAGGACTGGAAGACCATCCCGATGCCGCGGTCCTTTGGCTCCTCCCAGGTGACGTTCTTGCCCTTGATGAATATCTGGCCTTCCGAAGCATCGAGCAAGCCGGCAATGCAGTTCAGCAAGGTCGACTTGCCGCAGCCGGATGAGCCGAGCAGCACAAGGAATTCGCCGTCATTGATGTCGAGGTTGAGATCCTTCAGCACGCTGACTGATCCGAAGTTCAGCGACAGATCCCTGATCGAGACGCTCGAATTGGAGACAGTAGAATTCATGTTCATGTGATCACCCCTTCACTGCGCCGGCGGCGATGCCGCGAACGAAAAGCCGTCCCGAGACGAAATAGACGATCAGCGGCACCAGGCCGGTCAGGATCGTCGCCGCCATGTTGACGTTGTATTCCTTCACGCCCTGGACGGAATTGACGATGTTGTTGAGCTGCACGGTCATCGGATAGGTATCGGGCCGGGTAAAGACCACGCCGAACAGGAAGTCGTTCCAGATGCCGGTCACCTGCAGGATCATCGCCACGACGAAGATCGGCAGTGACATCGGCAGCATGATCTTCAGGAAAACCTGCCAGAAACCCGCGCCGTCGACACGCGCCGCCTTGAACAGCTCCTCCGGCAGCGACACGAAATAGTTGCGGAACAGCAGTGTCAGGATCGGCATGCCGAAGATCGAATGCACGATGACGAGACCTGTCAGCGTGCCGTAGATGCCAATTTCGCGCAGGATGATGACGATCGGATAGATCATCACCTGATAGGGAATGAAAGCTCCGATGATCAGGATCGAGAAGAAGAGCTCAGACCCTTTGAACCGCCAGTTCGCCAGCGCATAGCCGTTCACCGAGGCGATCGCGATCGAGATGATCACAGACGGCACCGTGATGCGCACGGAGTTCCAGAAACCGCGTGACAGGCCATCGCAGTTCAAGCCCGTGCAGGCCTCCGCCCAGGCCTTCACCCAGGGTTGAAATGTGATTTCCATCGGCGGCGAAAAGATATTGCCAAGACGGATTTCCGGCATGCCTTTCAGGGAGGTGACGACCATCACGTAGAGCGGCAGCAGATAATAAAGCGCCGCGATGGTCAGCGTGCCGTAGAGCATGATGTTACGCGGCGACAATGCCGGGCGCGGCTTTGGACCGGTCGGTCCGTCGCCGAGCCTCCCTGAGACGGCGTCGATGCCAGCCGCCGTGGTGTTGAGAGTTCCAATATTAGCCACGCTTGCGCCCTCCTCCGAATTCCAGATAGGCCCACGGAACGATGATGATCGCGACCGTGACCAGCATCATGGTCGATGCGGCGAAGCCCTGCCCCAGATTCTGCGCCTGGAACATGTAGTCGTAGACGTATTTGGCGGGCACTTCCGAGGAGATACCCGGGCCGCCCGATGTTTGCGCCACGACGAGATCGTAAACCTTGACGATGCCGGAGGCGATGATGACGATCGTCGTGATGAAGACCGGCCGCATCATCGGTATGACGATGAGGAGATAGGTCTTCCACATCGGAATGCCGTCGACACGCGCCGCTTTCCAAATATCCTCATCGATACCGCGCAGGCCGGCAAGCATCAGGCACATGACCAGCCCCGTGCCCTGCCACAGCGCCGCAATCAGAATGCCGTAGATGACGATCTCGGGAGTGTAGAGCGGATTGAAGGTGAAGCTCGTCCAGCCGAGCGAGCGCACGACCGACTGGATGCCGAAGTCCGGGTTCAGAACCCATTGCCACACGAGGCCCGTCACGATGAAGGACAGCGCGAAAGGATAAAGAAAAATGGTACGGAAGGTATTTTCAAACCGGATCTTCTGGTCCATCAGCGCAGCCAGCAGGAAGCCGATAACCAGGCTGAAAATCAGCGAGAGAATACCGTAGAGGGCGAGGTTCTCGATCGCTGTCACCCAGCGCGGCGCGGCCCAGAGCCGCTCGTATTGATCGAAACCGACGAAGCTCAACCGCGGAAGGAGCTTCGAATTGGTGAAGGAATAAAACACCGTCCAGAGCGTGCCGCCGACAAAAATTACCAGCGCTGTCAGGATCATCGGGATGGACGCAATCTTGGCGTTCAGATTGCGTAATAACTTGCTTGGCCGGCCTGCTTGCGCTTGACCCGTCATGAGCTCTTCTCCTCAAATGGCAGCTGCGGCCGATGACCGCCTTCTTTCATCCCCACCCTGCGACCTGCCGGGAGTACCGGCGAGACCATCCGGGGGATCCGGCTCCGAGGAGCCGGATCGCAAGGACAGCAAATCTGCCGGTCAGTCGGCCGAAGAAATGATTTCGGCGAAACGCTTCTGAGCGTCTTCCGGCGTCATCGACGGGTTGGCGAAGAATTCGGAGAAGAGGTCTTCCTTCTGCTTCTGGCTGTCGGCCGAAAGCAGCTGATCGGTACCCTGGATCACGTTGCCCTTCGCCAGGATATCGAGGCCCTTCTTCATGCAATCATTGGCGGCGGCGAGATCGACGTCGCCGCGCACCGGCAACGAGCCCTTCTTCAGGTTGAAGGCAACCTGAGTCTTGGGATCGAGCAGAGTCTTGGCAAGTACCGCCTGCGCCTTGGACTTTTCCTCATCCTTCAGCAGCGGGAAGTAGAAGGCGTCACCGCCGGTCGAGATGATCTCGTTGACGCCGAGGCCCGGCAGGCAGGTATAGTCCGTACCGGCCTTCTGGCCGGCGAGTGCGAATTCGCCCTGCGCCCAGTCACCCATGATCTGGCCGCCGGCCTTGCCCGTGATGACGAGGTTGGTCGCCTGGTTCCAATCCTGGACATTGCTGCCCTTGGACATGCGGCGGGCATCGTCGGCGGCCTTGAAGACCTTGGCAATCTCTGGACCGGCTGCAGCTTCGGCATCCTTGTCCTTGAAGACCTTGTTGAACGTATCCTTGCCGGCGATCGCGACCATCAGCACGTCGAAGGCGCCTGCGGCCTGCCACGGCTGACCGCCGACGGCGAGCGGGATGATGCCGGCCTTTTCAAGAGCCGGAGCAGCGGCGACGAACTCGTCCCAGTTTTTCGGAACTTCGACTCCGGCCTTCTTGAAGGCAGCATTGGAAAGCCACAGCCACTGCCAGGAATGGATGTTGACGGGAGCGCAATAGATCTTGCCGTCGATGGTGCAGGAGTCGAGCAGGCTCGACGGACGGATGATGTCCTTCCACTTCTCGGCAGTGGCGACATCGGTCAGATCGCGCATCAGGCCGGCCTGGACGAGCTCCTCGGCCTGGCGGCCGTGGTTAAACTGGGTCGCACCCATCGGGTCGCCGCCGGTGATGCGGCTGATCATGATCGGACGGGCGGTGCCGCCTGAACCGGCAATGGCGCCGTCGACCCAATGGTTGCCGGTGGCGTCGAATGCCTTGGCCAGCTCGGCGACGGCCGCGGATTCGCCGCCTGACGTCCACCAATGCGTGACTTCGAGATCGGTCGCGTTCGCGCTGATCGGAAGCGCGGCGGAAGCGGCAAGCACAGCCGCCATCATACGAATTTTCATGAGTTCTCCTCCCTCACTGAAACGTTGCCGGAAAAACTTAGATCAATCGATTTCCACACGCAACTGGCCGCCCCCAAATTTTTTGCCGAATGCCGGAATTGCTACTTCTGGCTGTTACAGGCTGCGCCGATGCTCTCATCATATCGCCGCATTATTAAGCAATACCGCATATGCACAATCAACTTATATACATGTAATATAAGGATCAATTCTGGCATCAAGAGCTACCGCTCGCTTTACCTTCTTCGCTGCTGCGGTAAAACCGGGCACAAATGACAGATTCAACCACCGGGAACAATGCCGCAATGCACATAAGAAAAAGCCCTCGACATTTCTACTGTATCGTTACAGATTGCGTCCCTCAGGGAGGCGCGATTTTGGCAGGCGACGGGCTTACGGCGCTTGAAAAAGCCTCTATAAGCGACACCAATTCGCGCGGGGCAGGCCTACAGGCATGGAAAGCAAGGGTAATTTCGAGAAAGCAGCATCGGTGCAGGCGGCACGCGAACGCCCGACATTGAAGACGATCGCCTTCATGACCGGACTGGGCGTAACGACGGTGTCGCGCGCGCTGAAGGATGCGCCGGATATCGGCGCCGAAACCAAGGAGCGGGTGCGCATGGTCGCCCGTCAACTCGGTTACCAGCCGAACAGGGCGGGTGTGCGCCTGCGCACCGGCAAGACCAATGTCATCGCCCTCGTCCTCAGCATCGACGAAGAGATCATGGGCTTCTCGAGCCAGATGGTCTTCGGCATCTCGGAGGTCCTGTCCGGCACGCCCTATCATATCGTCGTCACGCCGCATTCCCATAGCAAGGACCCGATGCTGCCGGTGCGCTATATTCTCGAGACCGGCTCGGCCGACGGTGTCATCATCTCGCGCATCGAGCCGGACGATCCGCGCGTACGGTTGCTGACCGAGCGCGGCATGCCCTTCGCCACGCATGGGCGCACCGATGCGGGTCTCACGCACCCCTTCCACGACTTCGACAACGAAGCCTTCGCCCATCAGGCCGTCGAAAAGCTCGTCCAGCGCGGCCGCCGGCGCATCGCCCTGCTCCAGCCGCCGAGCAAGCTCACTTATTACGCCCATATCCGCATCGGCTTCCAGACCGGTTTGCACGAGTACGGCGCGGAGGAAGTGCCGCTGCGCATCAACACCGATGCGCCGCTCGCCGACATTCGCGACGTCGTCGAGGTGATGATGCGTTCGGCGAACGCGCCTGACGGCATCGTCTGTTCCGCCGGCAGCGCGGCGATTGCCGTCAATGCCGGCATCGAGGCCGCCGGCAAGGCGCTGGGGCGCGATCTCGACATGGTTTCAAAGCAGTCGGTGCCGATCCTGAACTGGATCCGTCCCGAGATCATCACCGCCCAGGAGGACGTGCGCCAAGCCGGCCGCGAAATGGCCAAAGCCGTCATCGCCCGCATCGACGGCGTCGAGCCGGAACTGCTGCAGAGCATCAGCCAGCCCGTCTGGCCGGAGAGCAGCCGGTAGGCGGGACGGTGGGGTGAGATGCGCAGCGTTGCTCCTTGCATACATCGAACGCAAGCACGCCGGCCTCGAACATTGGTCGGCACCGATCTCCTGACGAAAAACGAGCCCTACCCTCGAATTCGCCAGCAGCCATCGGCTCGAAAAAAGCCAAGATTGCCCGCCATCTCAAGCCCAGCCACGGGGATTCGACATAATGCAAGAGAGCGGCGTGCCCTATTTCAGCCAATGGGAAACACCCGGCATGACGCTGCCGGTGCTTGCCGAGGGATGGCAAGCTCTGCTCAGCGATCCGCTCTGGCGCCAATCCGGAGCCGGCACGGTTGAGGAATATGCGCGCTGGGCGGTTAATGTCTGCGGCATGGCCTGTCTGAAGATGATCCTCGCCGCCCGTGGCGAAATCCATCCGACGCTCGAGCTTGCCCGCGTTTGCACCGCCTATGGCGGTTATGTCGTCAACGAGATCGATGCCTCGATCAAGGGACTGATCTATGCGCCCTTCGTGCGCTTCGCAGCCGAGCATTTCGGGCTCGGCGCCGAGACGATGACCGGCGTCGAGACATCGGCCATTCCTGACCTTCTGTCGAAGCGCCGGTTCTTCATCGCTTCGGTGCATTCGGCCATTCGCTGGCCGCAGCGCAAACCGCCGTCGAAGGGCGGACATCTGGTGCTGGTGACGGCAGCCTCGCAGCAAACGATCCGCTTCCACAATCCATCCGGCCATGACAAGGCGAGCCAGGCCGACGTGACGCTGCCGCTTGCCGTCTTCGACCGCTTCTTCGCCAATCGCGGCATATCGGTCGACGCCTGACCCTTTCAACACCTGATCCTTCCGGAGGCTTGCATGAACCCTTCCCCCAACAGGCTGCGCATCGCCGTGCTTTTCGGCGGCCGCTCGGCCGAGCACGAGGTTTCCATCCTTTCGGCAACCAACGTCATGGGTGCGCTCAAGCCCGAAAAGTATGACGCCTTTCCGATTTTCATCACTCGCGAGGGTCGGTGGCTCACGAGCGCCTTCCTGGACGGCGCCTTGGCGACACCATCATCGGGCACGGAAATCTGCCTCGTGCCGGGCGGCTGCGGCCGGGTGATGGCGATCCCCGCGAATGGCGCACCGCATGAGTTGGCGACGATCGACATGCTGTTTCCCGTGCTGCACGGCTTGCATGGCGAAGACGGGTCGGTACAGGGTGTGGCGCAGGTGGCGCGTGTGCCGCTGGCAGGTTGCGGCATCCTTGGTTCGGCCGCAGCGCTCGATAAAGAGATCGCCAAGCGGCTGCTCAGGGCGGCCGGCCTGCCGGTCGCCCGCGCCGTAACGATCCATGAAGGGACGACCCCGTCACTCGCAGCGCTCGAAGGCGAACTCGGCCTGCCGCTGTTCATCAAACCGGCGCGCCAGGGATCGTCGGTCGGCGTCGCCAAGGTCCATGCCAGCCAGGAATTCGCAGCCGCTCTTGCCGAAGCCTTCCGCCACGATCGCACCCTGCTTGCCGAGGAATTTATTGCCGGCCGCGAGATCGAATTCAGCGTGCTGGAGGATGCGGCTGGAAAGCTTTTCGTTTCACGCCCCGGCGAGATCGTCCCGGCGGAAAGCCACGGCTTCTACAGTTACGACGCGAAATACATCGACGAGACAGGCGCTGCGCTGAAGGTGCCGGCCGAGCTGCCGCCCGAGGTCGAGGCCGCGATGCGCGACGCGGCGGCAGAAGCCTTCCGGGCCGTTGGCTGCGACGGCATGGCACGCGTCGATTTCTTCCTGACCCCCGACATGCGCTTCGTCATCAATGAGCTCAACACCATCCCCGGCTTTACCGATATCAGCATGTATTCCAAGGCGATGGCGGCAAGCGGCGTCAGCTATGCCGAAGTCATCGACCGGCTGGTGGAACATGGCATAGCGCGCGCCGGCCGGACTGCCTGAGGCAATGTCGGAAAAGGATATCGGCGAGGTAAACCTCACTGTCTGCGAAAGACACACCATTGAAAGGACTGACGCCCGCCGCGGGGTGTCGTGTGCTCCTGGCGCCAGTCGCGTTCGAGCGCGAAGGCGGGGGAAAACTCGGTCGCAAGCACTGCCGCGTCGTAACGCTCCACTGGCAAGCCACTGCACCGCTCCGGCCCGTCCGGCGCGAAGGTCGCGATGATCATGATGCTTCCCGGTGCCGTAGCGGTTTCGAGCGCATGGCGATAGGCCAGCCGCTGCCCGGGATCGGTGAGGAAGTGAAAAACGGCCCGGTCGTGCCACACATCGTACCGGCGGTCAGGTCTCCATACGGTGACGTCGGCAACCAACCAGGTGATTCGAACAGCCTCGCCCCCGAGCCGCGCCTTGGCGACGTCGAGCGCCGGCCCGGCGATATCGAGCACAGTGAGATCCGACCAGCCGCGCTCGACGAGACGGTCGACAAGGCTCGATGCCCCGCCACCCACATCGATCAGCGAAGCCGTGGCCGGCAGTTGCAGCTCGTCGAGCACATGTAACGAAGGCCCGGGCGTCGGCTGATACCAGCTGACGCTATCGGCCGCTTTCGTGCGATAGACCTCGTCCCAGTGTTCCCGTTTCGCGTCCGTCATCCGGCACTCCATCTCTTGCAGAGCCCGATTCTTACCCATCAAGATGTAAGCATTGAGACGTCCGTCAACCGCGTTACGCCTGCGGGCATGATCTCACGAAGCCGAGTGACGATAGACGAGATCGGCAGGATCGGTTCGGGGCGCCGTGGGGTCGAGACGTGCCCCCAGCCGTTCGGCAACGGCAACGGATGCGGTATTGCCGGGAGCGATATAGCTGACGAGCGATGGGAGCTTGAGCGCTGAAAAGGCCCAGTCCCGCAGCGCCAGGGCTGCCTCGGTCGCATAACCACGGCCTTCATGGCCATCATAGACGAACCACCCCAACTCCTTCTCAGGAAAGAGCGGCCCATGATTGATCCCCACCTGGCCGACGCACTCGCCTTTCTCGGCTAGCTCGATCATCAGAGCTCCATGCCCGAAAAGCTGCCAGAGCGCCACGTCGTGACAAAACATCCCCCAAGCCGCCCGCAGATCGAACGGTCCGCCCATTCCGGCGGACCGCGGCGAAGCCATCAGCCCCGCATAGGCTTCGAAATCGTTGATCTCAGGCTTGCGGAGAAACAGCCGCTCGGTTCGAAGAGTGATCGCGCCGGTTCCGGGCATGTCATCGCCTTTCTGCTAGCTTTCGAACGCCGGAGCGAACCGAAGCATGCCGCTCGGCGCCGGCCCGTGGAGAACAATGTGCTGCACGAACCGCGTATCGAGATCGTGATAGCTGAGTCTCCCGTCGCTGGAGAAGCCCGCGCCGCGATAGACCTCGGGATTACCGATCAGCGCGCATCCGCTGGCGCCTATCTCCTCCAGCAATGCGAGCCCCTTTGCGATCAGCGCCTTGCCGATGCCCTGCCGCTGCCTCTCCGGCCTGACCGATATCGGACCCAGCCCGAACCAGCCGCCATGCACGCCGTCGATCCTCACCGGCGAAAACGCCACATGCCCCAGGATCTCGCCTTCCTCTTCGGCGACCAGCGAAATCGTCAGGTCGCCGCTCGCGCGAAGCCTCCGGATGATCTCCGCCTCCGTACCGTCGCTGTAAGGCATAGGCGCGAAGGCGATCGACGTCAGATCATGGATCGCGTCGATATCCGCCGGCGTCTCGTATCGGATTAGCATCTCCATCCATTCCTCGGGTGCACCAGATTAAGTCCTACACTTTTCCTCGCTTGCGCGCTGTTTTGCACCGGCGCAGTGGTACGCATAACCACGAAAAAGCCCGGCGCGGTGGCCGGGCTTCTCGATCTCTTTCCAGAAAACCTCAGAAGGTCGCCGCGCCGCTGCCCCAGGGGCCGTGGTGGAAATCCTTGCCATCAAGGCGGTCGAAGCCGTGGGCGCCGAAGAAATCGCGCTGGGCCTGGATGAGGTTCGCAGTTCCTCTGCCCTGGCGGTAGGCGTCGAAATAGGTGAGCGCCGAGGTCAGCGCCGGCACTGGCAGGCCGGCCGAGATGGCGGCAGCGACGACGCGGCGCAGCGCCGGGATCGATTCCTTGACCATTTCCGAGAAAGCCGGTGTGACTATCAGGTTCGCAGCATCCGGCGCCTTGGTGAAGGCCGAGGTGATCTCGTCAAGGAACTGCGAACGGATGATGCAGCCGGCGCGCCAGATTCTGGCGATTGTCGGCATCGGCAGCGACCAGTTGAACTCGCGCGAGGCTTCCGCCATCACGGCAAAACCCTGGGCGTAGGCGCCGATCTTGGCGGCAAAGAGCGCCAGTTCCAGATCCTTGTTGAGCTCGGGACCGTAGGCAATCGGGAAAGAAGCGGCCTGCGTGCCGAAAATCTTTTCGGCGGCTTCGCGCTGCGATTTCATCGAGGAAAGGCTGCGGGCGGCAACCGCGGCTTCGATCGCCGTTGCCGGAATACCCATGTTCTGCGCCTCGATCGCCGACCATTTGCCGGTACCCTTCTGGCCGGCCTTGTCGAGGATCATGTCGACCATCGGGCCGCCGGAAACCGGATCGGTTGCCGCCAGCACCTTCTCGGAAATCTCGATCAGGTAGGAGTTCAGCCGGCCCTTGTTCCATTCGCCGAAGATGCCGGAGATGTCGTAGGCGCTCTTGCCGAGGCCGTCGCGCAGGATGCCGTAGATTTCAGCGATCATCTGCATGTCGGCATATTCGATGCCGTTATGAATGGTCTTGACGAAATGGCCGGCGCCGTCATTGCCGAGCCAGGCGACGCAGGGCTCGTCATTGTAGCGGGCGGCAATCGAGGTCAGCACCTTTTCGACGCGCTTCCAGGACTCTTCGGTGCCGCCGACCATGATCGACGGGCCGTGGCGCGCACCTTCCTCGCCGCCGGATACACCCATGCCGATAAAGGTGAGATCGGTATCCTTGAGGCGGTCGAAGCGGGCGACGGTGTCGCGGAAATTGGCGTTGCCGGCATCGATCATGATATCGCCCTTGGACAGATGCGGGCGCAGCGCCTCCATCTGCTGGTCGACGGCGTCACCCGCCTTGATCATAATGATGATCGGCCGCGGCGGCCGGATCGCCTCGACGAATTCTTCGATGGTCTTGCAGGGAATGATCTGCTTTTTCAGATCGCCGGCGCTTTCGTAGAATTCGTCGGTTTTCTCAGGCGTGCGGTTGAACACCGCAATTTTATTGCCTTTCTCCGCGATGTTGAGCGCCAGGTTGGAGCCCATGACCGCAAGGCCGATCAGTCCGATTTCTGCCTTTTCCACGACAAACCTCCGATGTGTCATTTGGACCGGTGTTGTGGCACTGTCTCGCTCAAACGGCAAGTCTGCCAAGGGTCTAATCGGTTCGCAAAAGCCAATGAAATGAAGCTTTCAATACCGGCTTGTCCGACAACCTGCCTCTGATCGGCCAGCAGCAATGTGGTGTGACCTGCCCTTAGCGCATCTCTAATGCCCTGTCTCGTGTTATCATGGGTCGGGTGGGTTGTTACTCTCGCTCGATCAAGATCAAGGATCTGCAAGCCATGTCGACAATGCCTGCCAAAATCATCCACCAATCGATTGAGCGTGACTGGCGCGACGTCTATGAGTTCGCCGGCAAGCCGGAGAATATGCCGCTCTGGGCCTCCGGCCTCGCAAGCGGCCTTGAGCCAAATGGCGCCGACTGGATCGCCCATGGGGCTCTCGGCACTGTCAAGGTGAGCTTCGTGCCCGCCAATGAATTCGGCGTGATCGACCATACGGTGACGATCGAATCCGGTCTCAGGGTCTATAATGCATTGCGCATCGTGCCGAACGGCGATGGTTGCGAGATCATGTTTACGCTGCTGCGTCTGCCCGGCATGACCGACGCGCAGTTTTCCGCCGACGCCGCCCATGTCGAGAAGGACCTCGCCATGCTGAAAGCCCTGATGGAGAGATAAATGGCCGATAAGTCAGAAAACCACGACCGCCGCATCGATTATGTCGAGTTCAACGTCGCCGACATTGCCGCCGCCAAAGCCTTTTACGGCTCGGCCTTCGGCTGGCGTTTCACCGATTACGGTCCGAACTACTGCGAATTCGACGATGGCCGTCTCAAGGGCGGCTTCACCGATTTTGGACCCGTCCGGCCGGGCGGTCCGCTTGTTGTCGTCTACGCCAATGATCTGGAGGAGGTGCTGACGTCGGTCGAAAGAGCCGGCGGCACGATCTGCCGGCCGATCACGGATTTTCCCGGCGGCCGCCGCTTCCATTTCCTTGATAGAGACGGTTATGAGCTCGCCG
The DNA here is from genome assembly GCF_003013335.1 of Rhizobium sp. H4. NCBI lineage: Bacteria > Pseudomonadati > Pseudomonadota > Alphaproteobacteria > Hyphomicrobiales > Rhizobiaceae > Rhizobium > Rhizobium sp. H4. The sequence goes on along the minus strand of NZ_PSOW01000011.1, from coordinate 202,101 downwards.
TCTGGGCGACTGCCTGATCTGATTACTGGCCCATCACGATCAGAGCACCGATCACGGTGCCGCCGCCGTCGCGCAGCGGCGACATGCGACAGCGCACCTGCCGCGACGCGCGGCCGCCGGCCGCCCGCTCATAAGTGTAGTCGATCTGCTTGCCGGCAAAGCAGGCGTCCAGCTTATGTTTGGCGCATCCGGCAAAGCGTTCTTCGCCGATGAATTCGGAAATGTGCCGGCCAATGAGTTCCATCGGCTTCCTGTTGAGATGGGCGCTGTTGGCCGCATTGGAATAGAGATAGCGATAGTCCCTGGTCAGCACCGCTACCCGATCCGGCAGGCTCTCGAGGATCGCTGCATTGAGAAACTGGCCATTGTCGGTGTCGGGTTCATAGGCTGCCGGCGGTTCAATGCGCACATCCTGCGGCGAAGGCACCCGCCAGCCCGGCCCATGAGTGCCGAAATAGCGGTCGAGCAGGTAGGAAAGCACCGTCGTATGTTCTCGGACGCTGGCACTGTCGTCGGCATCCCGGGCGATGAGATGGCTGACGAACTGCAATTGCATATACACTTCCAGCAGATTGGTTGCCCGGCATGCCAGGATCGCCTCGACCAGCGGCTCGACATGCCGGTCGAGCGACATGACGCGCTGATCGTCGCCGAGGCGTATGGCTTCCTCTATTTGCGCGTAGCGCAAGGAAAAGGCTCGAAAAAGCTCCAGCAAGACGCCTCCCACTCCCATTGTCCCAAGCGGCGTGTCCATAATCGATATGACTGCAACTGCGCCTTACGGTAGACTTTACTCGCGCCCTGGTGGTGACGGGTAACATGAAGTGTACTCGGTTTCAATCCGAGAGCACCTGCCGCTTTTCACCGCTGACAAATGGGGGTGGACCTTCTTACGCGAGCGTCTTCTTGATCTGCCAGCGGTCGTGATACCAGAGCCACTGCTCCGGATATTCCCGCACCCAACTCTCCACCTTGTCGTTGAGCAGCTGGGCGGCTGCCGGCAGGTCGAGATTGCCTTTCTGGTCGCGCGGCATATCGAGACGCGGTTCGATTTCCAGGCGGTAGCGGTTTCCCGGCAGGCGAATGCAGCGCGCCGGATAGACCTCGCAATCGAACTGGCGCACCAGTTTCGGCAACAGCGGATTGGTCTTGACCTCGCGCCCGAAGAAGGTGCCCTTCAGCCCCTTGCCGAATTTCTGGTCGACAAGCACGCCCACCCCCTGGCCCGCTTCCAGCTGACGCGCGAGCGCGAAGGAGGAACCGGCATGAGAGGGCACCAGCTTGCCCATGCGGGCGCTGCGGAAGTCGAAAACCTTCTTGGCGACGTAAGGGTTGTTCGGCGGCCGGAACAGCACGGTTACCGTCAGCCCGAAGGCAGCACCCGCCACTGGCAGCAGCTCGAAATTGGCGGTATGGCCGGTGAAGACGATGAAGGGGCGCGGATTGTCGCGCAGGTCGAGGAAGATCGGAATGCCCGAGACCTCCACCCTGCCCGGCTCCGATTTTTCAGGATCATAGTCGAACAGCTGGTCGAGGAAGACATATTCGGCCGCAAGCCTTCCCATATTGCCCCAGCTGGCGAGCGCGATCTCCTCGATCTCGGCCTCGCTCTTCTCGGGAAAGGCGTTGCGCAGATTGGTCAGCATCAGCTTATGGCGGCGGGTCCGCCGGCCGAGGCGGCGCATCACCTTATCGGCAAAGCGGATCGCGCCATCGGCCGGAAACAGCTTCAGCAGGTTCAGGAAGCCGAACATCGCCTGTGCCACCAGCCACTGCTGGAAATTCCTTAGCGCCAGCACGATTCGGGTGATGATCAGCTTCACGAGCGCTCAATCCATCTTCAGGATGATCTTGCCGAAGATCTGGCGCGATTCCATCCGCTCCAGAGCCCGATCGATATCGTCGAAGCCGACTTCGGTATCGATGACGGGATGGACGAGCCCGCGGCCCATCTTCTGCATCGCATCCGCCATGTTTTCCATGCGGCAGCCGAAGGAGCCGAGAAGCTTCAATTGCTGCTGGAACAGCATCATGAGGTTCATTTCGGTCGAAACGCCTGAAGTCGAGCCGCAGGTGACGAGACGCCCGCCGCGCTTCATGCAGAGCATCGAACCGGCCCAGGTATCCTTGCCCACATGTTCGAAGACGACGTCGACGCCCTTCTTCTTGGTGAGCTTGCGCACGACGCCTTCGAAGCGGTCGGTGCGGTAGTTGATGACGTGATCGGCGCCGAGTGCCTTGGCCTTCTCGATCTTGTCGTCGGAGCCGACAGTGGTGATGACGGTGCAGCCGATCTTCTTGGCAAGCTGGATCGCCGCCGTGCCGATGCCGGAGCCGCCGGCATGGACGAGGATCGTTTCGCTGGGCTCGAGCTTGGCATTGTCGAACAGCATGTGCTCGACCGTGCCGAAGGTGACCGGCGCAAGCGCCGCGCCGATAGCGTCAACGCCGGGAGGAGCCGGAACGAGCAGGCGCGCCGGCAGATTGACCTTCTCCTGCGCGAAACCGTCGAGATGGAAACCATGCACGCCGGAAACGTGTTCGCAGAGATTGTCGCGGCCTTCGCGGCACGGGCGGCAGAGCCCGCAGGTACGCGCGCCGTAAATCGAGACCAGTTGACCCGGCAACACGTTGGCGACACCCGGCCCGATCGCTTCGACGACGCCGGAGGCTTCCGCGCCGATGACGAGCGGCATCTTGCGCTTAGCGAAGGCCATGCCGCGCCAGCCCCAGACGTCGATATGGTTGAGCGCCACCGCCTTGACGCGCAGCGTCACCTCGCCGGCGGCCGGCGCCTCCGGTTCCGGCAGGTCGGTGATCTCCAGCTTGCGGTCGTCGATCAGTTGCAAAGCGCGCATGGCAAAACCCCTCGCCTCGAAGGCGTCATCTCATCTCGAAAATTGTCGGGAACCGCTTAAGCCGGTTCGAGCGCCATGACAAGGCTGGCATTCTGCCCGCCGAAGCCGAAGGAGTTGGAAAGCACGGCCGAAACCTGGGCTTCCCTCTTCTTGTTCGGCACGACATCGAGCACGATCGACGGGTCGGGATTGTTGTAGTTGATCGTCGGCGGCAGCGTGCCCGTCAGCATCGTCTGCAGCGAGAACACCGCCTCGACCGCGCCAGCCGCCGTCAGCGTATGGCCGATCATCGACTTGTTCGACGAAACCGGAATGCCGACCAGCCGTTCGCCGAAGACGGCGGACATGGCGCCATATTCCATCTTGTCGTTTTCAGGCGTCGAGGTGCCGTGCGCGTTGATGTAGCCGATGCCGCTCTCGTCGATACCCGCATCGGCAAGGGCCGCGCGGATCGTCGCAATCGCCGGGCCGCCGTCGGGCGAAGACCGGGTACGGTGGAAGCTGTCGGCCTTGTCGCCGGCACCCTTCATGATTCCGAGCACCTTGGCGCCGCGAGCGACCGCCGATTCCAGCGATTCCAGCACCAGCGTCGCAGCGCCTTCGGCGATGACGAAGCCGTCGCGATCCTTGCTGAACGGCTTGGAAGCCTTGGTCGGCGGATCGTTTTGCGTCGAGAGGGCCGACAGCAGCGAGAAGCGGATCAGCGCTTCGGCGCTCAGCGACCCATCCGTCGCAACAGTCAATGCGCGGTCGGTGCGGCCCTGGCGGATCGCCTCGATGCCGAGCTGGATCGCGGTCACGCCGGAAGCACAGGCCGTCGACAGGGTCACAGGCAGTCCGCGCGTGCCGAACCGGTCGGCAAGGCGTTCGGAAATCGCGCCGAACAGGGCCGCCTCGTGGAACGCCGGGTCGGGCCGCTGGCGCAGCGCCGTCAGGAAGCGCTCATAGGCATCACCGGGATGGTCGGCAGCCGGCGAACGGTCGGCAAGTTCGAAACGGGCGCTCCATTCGGGCTCGATCGGCGGCGCGGCAAGAAACAGCGGGCCGTTGAAATCGCCTGAAATACCGGCATCGGCCAGCGCCTCGATGGTCGTCTCGCGCGCAAAGGCATAGGAGCGCTCGACGGCGTTCGGCACCGGAATTTCTATGAAATCGACCGTGCCGGCGATCCGTGTCGACAGGCCTTCGGTCGGAAAGCGGTTGATCGCGTGGATACCCGAGGTGCCGGAAGAAAGGGCCGCCCAGTTGTCCTTCAGGCCCTGGCCCAGCGACGTGATGATGCCCATGCCCGTCACTGCGACGATCGGCCGGCCGAGATGATCCTTGTAAGCGGAAGCTGTCATATCTCTCTCCTCACGCCTCTGCGGAAAGAACGGCGACGCCCTCGCCGCGCTGGTGTCCGACTGTCGTTACGACGGCGGCTTTCGTGCCCGCCTTCATCGGCGCTTCATGAGCAGCGTCGAAGGGCGGAACCTTGGCCTTGGTATCGATGGCAAGGGCTGCGAGCGCCAGTCCCAGCGGGAAATGCGCCTCGATCGTGTGACCGGACACGCCGCCGAAGCCGCGGATTGCAGCGCCGGGAAGCTGATGTTCCAGCACCGCTTTTTCCCGGGCGGCGATTTCATGCATGCCGGTCGAGCCGGAGAAGATCGCCGTCGCCTCTGGCGGCAGCTCGGCGGCAGGCTTCAGCAGCCGCTCCATGCGCACTTCGAAATTGCCGCCGCTACGGCTGCCGCGGTCGCCTTCGACAGCGCTGATCGTCGCATAGATATGCGCGCCGCGCTCTTCCGCATGCTTGCGCGATTCCAGCACCAGGAAGGCACCGGCCGAACCAGTGATCATACCGCCGCCTTCGAGGCCGGAGCGCGACCAGAGCGGCGCCCATTCGTCGCGCGTATGCGCGCCGATCGCTTCAGTGAGCAGGATCATGTCGGGACGTTCGGCAGCAAAGGCGCCGCCGACGAGTGCGTGGGTGGATTCACCGGACCGGACGCGCCAGAAGGCCGTCTCGACGGCGGAAACGCCTGAAGCTTCCTCGCCCATGAAGGTGCGCGAGGAGCCGGTCACCTTGTGAACGATGGAGATATTGCCAGCCAGCAGGTTGGAAAGCTGCGCCAGGAACAGCGTCGGCCTGAGCTCCGTCGTCAGCTTCTCGTTGAGCAGCAGCTCGCGGTCGTTGCGCTTCAGGCCCTCGTCGACGATCAGCGTATCGACATTGATGTCGCGCTCGCCGCCGCCGGCCGCCACGATCATGTCCATCGTGCCGCAGGCCTCGATATTGTCCTTGAAGCCGGCATCGTCGAGCGCAAGCCCTGCGGCGAAGACGCCGATGCGCTGCCAGTTTTCCATCTGGCGCTGATCGCCGCGCTTGGCGATCTGCTGCGACCAGTCGATCTCGGGCAGCGGATGCACCGGATAGGGTTTGAACTTCTCGGTCTCGACCACCGTGTTCGGCGCGCCTTCGGCCGAAAGCAGCGCGATATGCGCCTCCTTGCCGACGCCCTGACAGGTAACGATGCCGACGCCCGAAATAACGACGTCGTTTGCAGCCTTGCTCATCCAATCACTCCCTGCGCTGCGATCGCTTCGAGAAGCCCGACTTCGCCGGCGCGTTTTTTCACGATATCGCCGAGCGGCACCTCGCTGAAGGGCATAGTGCGCAGTTTCAGCTGCGCATCGCAGACCTTCTTGCCGCCGCTGGTAATCTTGGCCTTGGTGACCGCGAAACCGGAACCGTCGTGCTCCAGCACCGCCTCGATATCGAGCACGGCTTCCGGCTCGACGAAGGTGCGCATCTTGGCGCCGTCAACCGACATCAGGAAGGGCATGGCGGCGAAATTGGTGGCTGCAAGCACCAGCATGCCGGAGGCCTGCGCCATGGTCTCGATCAAAAGCACGCCGGGAACGAGCGGCATGCCGGGAAAATGGCCGTCGAAAACGGGGCTTTTGGCCGGCACGACGGATCGCGCCGCAAGCGTGCCCTTCTTCAGGTCCACCGCTTCGACGCGGTCAATCATCTGGAAATATTCCAGCAGCATTCGGATCCTCCGGCCCGACGGGCAAAATCCGCCCGCCGGTGACGCCTACTTAGGAACGAAACCGCCCGGCCGCCATATCAAGGGCGGCAGGGCGTTCAAAAAAGACTGATATGTGCTCAGGCCTTGGCTGCTTTGAGCTCGTCAATCTTGGCACAGAGGTTCTTCAGCACGAAATATTCTTCGGTGGAAACCTTGCCTTCGTTGACTTCCTGCGTCCACTTTTCGAGCGGGATCTTGATGCCGAATTCCTTGTCGATCGCAAAGACGATGTCGAGGAAATCGAGGCTGTCGATACCGAGGTCGTCGATCGTATGGCTCTCCGGCGTGATCGTGGCACGATCGATCTCGCTGGTTTCTGCAATAATGTCGGCAACTTTATCGAATGTATCGGTCACGCGCTGTACCTCATGAAATGACGATTTAAACCCCCTCATAGGCAAATCCATTTCAAAAGCCAATGCTTTCGTCCGGGCGTTGCGGCAATTTGGCAATCGGGTGTTGCCTAAACAGCAATGGAGTGCCGGACGCTCCAGCGTGTTGCGCGAATCCCGAAAGGCGATGCAGGGCCCTCCCGGCGCGAGATGGGAGGCTGTCCGAATCAAATAGGTGACGCGCTCGATGCGACCAACATCCGCATCTGAGTTTGATCTGGATCAAATCGCGACGCCGGTCATTTGATAATCATCAAACCGCGCTGGAAGAAATGGAGATCGCGGTCCGGGCATGTCTCGCCATGCGCCGGATTTTCGAAGGGATCAGGACATGGACATCGCACGCAGTGAGGTTTTCGAGGCCGGCACGCCCATCGCGTGCCGCTCCTGCCAGGCGCGGCACGGCGTCGTCTGCGGCGCCTTGTCGAACGCCCAGGTGAAGGAGCTAAACCGCCACTCCCTGCGCCGCAAGGTCGAAGCCGGGTCGGAGATCATTGCCCAAGGCTCGGAGAGCTCATTCTACTCGAACATCATGCGCGGCGTGGTCAAGCTCTGCAAGATGATGCCGGATGGGCGCCAGCAGATCGTCGGCCTGCAGTTCGCTCCCGATTTCGTCGGCAGGCCCTTCGTGCGTGAAAGCACGCTGTCGGCCGAAGCGGCCACCGATGCCGAAATCTGTGTCTTCCCGCGCAACCTGCTCGACCGCATGATAGCGGAGACGCCGGAGCTGCAGCGCAGCCTGCACGATCAGGCGCTCAACGAGCTGGATGCGGCGCGCGAATGGATGCTGACGCTCGGCCGCCGCACGGCGGAGGAGAAGGTCGCAAGTCTGCTCCATCTCATCGCCACCCATGCCGAGCCGCAGACCGCCATCAGCGCCGCCTTCGACCTGCCGCTGTCGCGCGCCGAAATCGCCGATTTTCTCGGGCTGACGATCGAAACCGTGAGCCGGCAGATGACCAGACTGCGCAAGCGGGGTGTCATCCTGATCGAGAACTCCAGACATATCGTCGTTCCGGATATGGATGAGCTGGAGAAGATCAGCGCGTAAGGCGATCAGACGCCGAATTCGGGTTCAGGCGCTGATCCGGGATCGGCGCGTAACGAGATCGGACGCCGAATTCAGGTTCAGATCAGCGCGTGATGACCACCCGGGTATTGGCGAGACCTGCCTGCCGCGCCAGCGAAAAGAACTCCGCCGCATTGTCGGGATGCAGGCGAACGCAGCCATGCGAGGCCGGCCTGCCGAGACGCTTCAGATCGAAGGTGGCGTGAACGGCGTAACCACCGTTGAAAAATACGGCGTAAGGCATCGGCGCGTTGTCGTATTTGCGGGAGCGGTGATCGCGTGACAGCCATTTGGCGCTCCACGAGCCGGTCGGCGTGACATAACCGTTGCGCGCGGTCGAAACCTTCCAGCGATACTTGACGAAACCGTTCTCGGTGACGGTCATCGTCTGCTTGCCGATGCTGATATTGGCAACCAGCGTTGCTGCCTCAGCCACAACCGGAGAAAACTGCAGCAATAAACTTGCGGCCGCGGCCGCAAAAATCGTCTTCATGATAACCCCTCTTCGCACCCGCGCGTTTGATTGCGCCCTCACGACAGAGAGACTACGACGATACTTATTATATAGCTTTAACCCGAATGGTAATCACAATTCTAACGAGCGAAAGCGTGACCGAGACGCCGCAAGGGGGCGGCGCTTGTTCACTGAAGCTTACGCGCCGCCGACGGCCGCTTGAGCTGCTGATAGGCCTTGTTCATCTTCTCGCGGATCGAGGCCATCGTCCCGAGATTATGGCCGCACGCCGCGCAGCTGATGATGTCGGTCTCCCGGATCTCGGGGCGCTCGAATTTCATCTTGGTGCTCTTGCACTTCGGGCACGGCAATTCAACCTGGACTGTCATTGCTCTTTTCCGGTTTGATGGAGATAGGAGGCGCTTCGAATAAACCTTTGCGGCGGGAGTGTCCACTGCGGTGCCTCACGGCACATCCTACAAGAAACATAAAAACAATCCGAAGATCAGACCGGTAAGCACCATGCAGCTGGCATAGAACACCGACACACCGTCCTCGATATCGCCGGCGGTGGCAACGTCCCGGCCGGCGTTGTTGATCATCGGCTCAGTCACGATGACACCGCCATAGATGCGCGGACCGGCGAGCTGGACGTTGAGAGCACCGGCCATTGCCGCCTCCGGCCGGCCGGAATTCGGCGAGCGGTGCAGGCCACCGTCGCGCATCGCCACCCGGATCGCCTCGCGGCAGGGGCTCATGCCGCGCCGGATCCAGGCGCCGGCGGCGATCAATAGGACGGAGAGCCGGGCGGCCGGCCAGTTGGCGATATCGTCCAGCCGAGCCGCGGCCCAGCCGAAATCGATGTATTTTTCCGACCTGTGGCCGATCATCGAATCCGCCGTGTTCAGCATCTTGTAAGCGAGCAGGCCCGGCAACCCGAGGACGGCATACCAAAGGGCCGGCGCCACGACGCCGTCGGAGAAATTTTCTGCAAGGCTTTCGATCGCCGCGCGGCAGACGGCCGGCTCGTCGAGTGTCTCCGGATCGCGCCCGACGATGCGGGAGACGGCGTTCCGGCCGCCGGCAAGCCCCTCGCCGCGCAAGGCCGTAGCGACGGCCGCGACATGATCGGCCAGGCTCTTTTGCGCCAAGAAGATCGCCACCAGCCCGGCCTCCAGCACGAGGCCGGCAAGGCCGAAGAGCGCGAAAAACCGGTCGAACACGAAGCCTGCAGCGATCGACAACACAAGCAGCGCCAGGATCGCCGCAACGCCGTTCATCCGGCGCTGAGAGCCCGTGAGGCTTGAGGGATTGAGCTGCTGATCGGCGTAAGAGATCGCCGCGCCGAAGATGACGACGGGATGCGGCACCCGCGACCACAGCCATTGCGGATCGCCGACGATCCGGTCGAGCAGCAGCGCCAGAAGCAGCACGAGGAGGTTTTCGTCGATCATCATCGCTCAAATCCTTGAAGGGCTGCGCCAAGCCGTCTGTCCGCCGCCGCATCGGGCGTCAACCCGAAACGCAGCCAATCCGGCGCATAATCGAACTTGCGGACGAGAATATGATGCCGGCAAAGATGCGTGTAAATGTCGCTCGCCCTGGGATCGGCGACAAGCGTGAACAACGCCGTTCCCCCCCTGCTCCGCAACCCGGCAGCGCTTAGTGCCGCCTGCAGCGCGCCGCTGCGTTCATCGAGAGAGCGGCGGATCGCAGCCACATCCGAACCAAGCAGCGAGGCGGCAAGCGACAGCGCCGGGCCGGAGACCGCCCAGGGGCCAAGCCAGTCCTCGAACCGCGCGAGAATATCCTCGCGCGCGATTGCAAAACCGAGCCGCAGGCCGGCAAGCCCGAAGAACTTGCCGAACGAACGGAAGATTATCAGGTTGGGAAGGTCTTGCGCGCGGGCTGCGAGGCTCAGCGCCGGATCGGCATCCCCGAAAGCCTCGTCGACAACAAGCAGTCCGTTTGCCGATTTCATCCTGTCGTGCAGAGCTGCCAACGCTTCGGCCGGCCATACCCGCCCGTCGGGATTGTTCGGATTGACGACAACGGCAAGCCGATATTGGCCGCCGATCGCAGCGATATCGTCGACCGCGTCGACGGCAAAACCGGCCGAGGCGAAGGCGCGCGCATATTCGCCATAAGTCGGCGACACCACGGCAATCCTATTGTCCGTCACGGCGATTTTATCGTCCGTCACGGCGACTTTGTCGTCCGTCACGGCGACCCTATCATCCGTCACAGCGAACTGGCGTCCCCGTCGAAGCAGGCGCGGCAGAAGCTGAATCACCGATTGCGTGCCCGGCACCGGCAGCGGCAGTATCTCGCCGCTGCCATAGTAATGCCGCGCCGCCCGCCTTGCCTCGTCGACCAGATAGCTGTCCGGCAGACGGTGCCAGGCCCTTGTCGGGATCTCCGGCAGGGCGAGCGGGCATGGATTGATGCCGGTGGAAAGGTCGAGCCAGTTCTCTGGCCTGCCGCCAAAAGCGGCGGCTGCGGCGGTGATGCCGCCGCCATGGGCGATCGGCGCGCTCACCCGGCCGCTCTCGCAAGGTCGATCAGATGCATGTAGGAGCCCGCCACCTGGCCGCGCCGGAGCCCGACAGCACCGAGATCAGTGCCGAGCGCATCTTGCGCTGTAAACAGCCGCTTTCCCTCCCCCTCGGAGACGACTGTTGAATAGTGGAATTCATGCGCCGTCATGGTCCGCGCGAAGAAGGCGCCGTCAAGCGGGGTCACACGGCGATAGCCGAGATGGCGCCGGCGCTTGGCATAGCTGGTGACAACAGGCAGCAGGCCGAGCATTTCGTGGCGCCTGCCCTCCGCATCGATCAGCCCATCGCCCAGCACCATGTAGCCGCCACACTCACCATAGATCCGGATGCCGCGCGACGCCGCATCGAGCATGCCGGCGCGGAAATTCTGCGCTTGGGAAAGCCGCCCGGCATGCAGCTCGGGATAACCGCCCGGAAGATAGATCGCATCGGCATCAGCGGCCGGCGCCTCGTCGGCAAGCGGCGAGAAAAAGGAGATATCCGCCCCGCGCCGCCGCCAGCCAAGCAGCATATGCTCATAGGAAAAGGCGAAGGCGACATCGCGCGCCACGGCAACCCGGGCGCCGATCGGCATCAGTCGGTCGATATTGGCCGCCGACGGCCGGTTGAGGCCCTGCCTTGCGATGCGCAGCAGAAATTCGAAATTGCACTCCTCGGAAACGGCGTCCGCCGCATGGTCGATGAAATTCTTGAGGGTGGCATGTTCGCCGGCCTGGACGAGGCCGAGATGACGTTCCGGCAAGGCCAGCGCCTTGTCGCTGCCGATCACCGCGATAACAGGCATGCGAATCGCTTCGAGCGCCTGACGCAGCATCGCCTCGTGCCGCTCGCTGCCGACCTTGTTGAGGATGACGCCGGCAACGCGCACATCGGCGCGGAAACCGGCAAAACCTGATACCAGCGGCGCCACGGACTGCGACATGCGCGAGGCATCGACGACGAGCACGACGGAAAGACCGAGCTGGGCGGCAAGATCGGCCGCGGTCCCCTTCCCGTCAGCCGCCCCGTCGAACAGCCCCATCATCGCCTCGACGACGAGAATGCGGTCACCGGAACGGTGCAGCGTGGCATTGGCAGAGATCAGCTCCGGGCGCATCGCCCAGGGATCGAAATTCAGGCAGGGCGTGCCGTTTGCCGCCGCATGGAAGGCGGGATCGATGTAGTCGGGCCCGGCCTTTCCCGGCGCGACCGCGACGCCGCGCCGGCGAAGCGCCCTCAGCAGCCCAAGCGTTACCGTCGTCTTGCCGGCGCCGGAGGAAGGGGCTGCGATCAGGAGGCCGCTCATGCCGTCACCTTGCCGGAGCGCCCAAAAGGATCGGGCTGCAGCCGGCTGCCTGCAAGGGCGCCGAGCCAGTCGAGCGAAGCCCGCAGCCGCACCACTTCACCGACCACGACGATCGCCGGCGGCTCGAGCCCGGAGGCTTCAGCTGCATCGGTCGCTTCGCCGAGCGTCGTCTCCAGCACCTGTTGCGCGCCGGTCGCCGCGTTGCAGACGAAAGCCACCGGCTCGGACGCCGGGCGGCCCGACGCCATCAGATTGGCGCTGATCTGGGCGATATGCTTCATCGCCATATACATGACGATGACGGGAGAACCCTTGCCGATCGCTTCCCAATTGATCGCATCGGGCACGATCCCGGAGGAATCATGGCCGGTGAGAAAGGTCACGGCATGATTGATCTCCCGATGCGTCACCGGAATGCCGGCATAGGCAAGCCCGCCGATACCGGCGGTAATGCCCGGTACGATGCGGAAGGGGATGTTGTGCTCGACCAGCGTCAGCGCCTCTTCCCCGCCCCGCCCGAAGACGAAGGGATCGCCGCCCTTCAGCCGCAGCACCCGCTTGCCGGCGCGCGCCAGCTCCACCAGCCGGAGCGAAATATCCCGCTGCTTGGCAGACGGCTTGCCGCCGCGTTTTCCGGCATATTCCAGTTCCGCCCCTGGCCGTGCGAGCTTCAGACAGTCCTCGTTGACCAGCGCGTCGTGCACGACCACATCCGCCTCCGCCAATCCCTTGGCGGCAAGCAGCGTCAACAGCCCGGGATCGCCGGGACCGGCGCCGACGAGCCAGACACTGCCCGGCTCCAGCGCCGGCAAATGTGAGAATGCGCTGTTCATCATTTTGTTGATCTAGGCCCACCAAGGATCAAGGTCAACGCCGCCCGCGCCACCTCACTTGAAGTTGCTGAGTTGACGATGATTCACTTTGCGAGGAGGCGGATTCGAATTCTCGGGAAATCCGGACAAGGCTATGAATGTTATAATGAATAACGCTCACCTCCCGCGCGTCGTCATCCTCGGCCTTGTGCCGAGGATCTGCTGCCCTATCGACCGGAAGCAGATGCTCCGGACAGGCCCGAGCATGACGAAAGAGGCGTTGGCGGCCCTTGTCAGCAGGCTGTAACCGACCTTCTACCGTATCAAGCCCGAAGCAACGTATCGCGGATCAGATCGATCACCTTTTCAGACTCGATTCCCGTAGCGACGATCTGGCTCGGCAGGCCGTCCCAGTCGCCCGGCGGGAAACGGCGGCCGTCCGGTTTGATCACCGTCTGGCCATCGGCAATGCCGCCGCAGACGACGCGAACTGCACCGGTGATGGTGGTGAAAAGCTCAGGCGCCACGAGGTAAACGGCAGCGCAGCTGTCATGCACCATCATGCCGTCATCGACCGCATGGCTGTAAAAATCGATGTAATGCTGCGACAGCCCGTCGAGCAGCTTCACCGCCGCGTCGCCCTTGGCCGCCATTGCGCCGAGATAGCTGCGTCTCATCGTGGTGATCGAGGTGACGTCGAGGCCGATGACGACCACCTTCCACGGCGCCGTCATGACGATGTCTGCCGCCTCCGGATCGCCGTGAATATTGGCTTCGGCGACCGGCGAGACATTGCCCGGCACATAGAAATTGCCGCCCATGATGACAACGTCCTTCACCAGGCCGGCGATCTCGGGGTCTTCCTTCAGCGCCATCGCCAGATTGGTCATCCGGCCGACGGCCACCAGCCTGACCTCGCCGGGATTGGCCCGTACCGTGTCGATGATGAAGCGGTGCGCCGGCCGGGGATCGAGCGGCAGGTCGATCGTGTGCGGCACCTCGATATTGCCGAGGCCGTTATCGCCATGCACCATGGCCGGCCATTCCCGCTCGGCGCGCGCCGCATCGATGGTCACGCTCGCGCCCTTGGCGACGGGTGCCTGAATATCCCACTCGCGCTTGAGGAAAAGCGCATTGCGCGTCGTCGTCTCGACCGAGGCATTGCCGAAAACGGTGGTGATGCCGATCACATCGATCTCGGGATGGCGGTGCAGGAAAAGAAGCGCCATGGCGTCGTCAACGCCCGGGTCAGTGTCATAAATGACCTTGTGCATGATTGTCCTCTAGATATGAATCGCTGAGCTGCCGGTTGGCGCCGCGAGTTGCCGCCAACATAACGACCGTCAGGGTTTCTGCAACCCGATGCGGGCAATCGCCGCTGTCGCATGCGCGGATTTGATCTTGCCGAGCACCAGTTCGGCATCCGCGCCGATCGCCGCAAGTGCGGCCGATTCCGCCACGCCATGGCAGCCGACGCGGGCAAAGACGATGGCGGAGGGATTTTTGAGCCGCGGCGTTTCCTCCTCCAGCCGCAGTGCATCGAAGAACACGGCAGGGACGCCAAAATGCGCCGCAACGGCAAGGATCGCCGCTTCTTGCCCGCGGCTGTCGATGGAAGCGATGGCAGCAAGCTCCGTCCCGCCGATGCCGGCCGCTATCAGCGCCTCGCCGGCAAGCGCCAGCACTTCCGCAGATGGCGTGCCGCGCTCGCAGCCGAGCCCGAGCACATATCGCCTCGCCCTATCGAAAGAAATATCACTCATGGAAGCCGTCGAATGCACCGCCGCTGTGTCCTCGCAGCCATTGCAGCTCGGCGGGGGAAATGCAACAAGATCGGCTGAACGCTCTTCTGGAATAGCCCCTTGCCTGACATCGCCCTCCATCTGCTGCTGCTGCTCTGCGCGGCTGCCTTCTTTGCCGGTTTCGTCGATGCCATCGCCGGCGGCGGCGGCCTCATCACCGTCCCCGCCATGCTGATTGCCGGCATTCCGCCGCTACAGACGCTCGGCACCAACAAGGTGCAGTCGATCTTCGGCTCCGCCTCGGCAACACTCGCCTATGCCCGCAACGGCCATGTGCAGTTGCACGAACAGCTGCCGATGGCGCTGATGGCCGTGATGGGTGGGGCGATCGGGGCTGCCCTTGCCACCATCGTGCCCGGACAGGTGCTGCAGGCGATCATGCCGGTGCTGCTCGTGGCGATCGCGATATTCTTTGCCGTCAAACCGAACCTCAACGATCTCGACAAACACCGGATCATCACGCCTTTCGTCTTCGGCCTGACCTTGGTGCCGGCCATCGGCTTTTATGACGGCGTCTTCGGTCCCGGCACCGGTTCCTTCTTCATGCTCGCCTTCGTCACCCTCGCCGGCTTCGGCGTGCTGAAGGCCACCGCCCACACCAAGCTTCTCAATTTCGGCTCGAACCTCGGCGCGCTGATCGTCTTTGCGAGCTTCGGCGCGATCCTCTGGAAAATCGGCCTGCTGATGGGTGTTTGCCAGTTCCTCGGCGCCCAACTCGGCTCACGGCTCGCCATGCGTATCGGCGCAAAGCTCATCAAGCCGCTGCTCGTCATCGTCTGCGTCGCTCTCGCGGTAAAGCTGCTTGCAGATCCCGCGAACCCGCTGCGCGTCTGGCTCGGCGTCTAACCGCAGAGCCATCCCCAGGCGCCTCAGAATTCTACGCCCGCCTGGCCTTTAATGCCGGAGCGGAATGGATGTTTGACGAGTTCCATTTCGGTTACAAGATCGGCGATCTCGATTAGTTCGTCCTTGGCGTTGCGGCCTGTCAGCACGACATGCGTCATGGCCGGCTTCTCGCTTTTCAGAAAGGCAACGACTTCGTTGATGTCGAGATAGTCGTAGCGGAGCGCGATGTTGATCTCGTCGAGCAGCACCATCGAATTGCGCTCGTCGCGGATCAGCTCCTTGGCCTTTTCCCAGGCGGCCGAGGCGGCTGCAACGTCGCGGGCGCGGTCCTGCGTTTCCCAGGTAAAGCCCTCGCCCATCGTGTGAAACTGGCAGAGATCGGAGAAATGCTTCTCGATCAGATCGCGTTCGCCGGTCCACATCGCCCCCTTGATGAACTGGACAACGGCCGATGGCTTGCCGTGGGCGATATGGCGGAAGATCATGCCGAAGGCGGCCGACGACTTCCCCTTGCCCTTGCCGGTATGGACGATGATCAGCCCCTTGCCGTCCGTCTTTGTCGCCATGATCTTGTCGCGTGCAGCCTTTTTCTTCGCCATCTTCTCGGCGTGGCGTGCATCATCCTTGGCCGCTTCGTTTTCCGGAGTTTCGTCGTTCATCGGTGCACCTCATTCAGTTGCGTGGCGGCTAAGTCGAACCGGGCCGAATTGCTGCGCGGCGTCCAGAACTCGCGGTCGATCGCCTCGCGCAGCCGCTCCTTCATCTCGTCGAATGCCGCAGGGTTCTTCTCGACCATGAAATCACGCACGGCGGGATCGGCGACGTAAGCCTGATAGACCGCTTCGAAGTGATGTGCGCCGACCGCCCCCGTCGTCGCCGCGAAGGCGAAGAGATAGTCGACAGTGGCGGCGATTTCGGCCGCTCCCTTGTAGCCGTGGCGCATGACGCCTGATATCCATTTCGGATTGACCACGCGCCCGCGCACCACCCGGCCGATCTCTTCCTCCAGCGAACGGATCACCGGCCGCTCGGGTCTCGAATGATCATTATGATAGATTGCGGGACGCGCGCCGCTAAGCGACTCGGCCGCAGCCGCCATACCACCCTCGAACTGGTAATAGTCGTCGCTGTCGAGCAGGTCATGCTCGCGGTTGTCCTGGTTCTGAATGACGGCTTGCACAGATCGTAGCCGCTCCTCGAACAAGCCGCGTTCGGCCTTGCCCTCCTCGCCGGCGCCGTAGGCATAGCTGCCCCAGACGAGATAGGCTTCGGCAAGATCGGCACGCCGCTCCCAGCCCTTTTCGTCGATCAGCGCCTGCAACCCGGCGCCGTAAGCGCCGGGTTTCGAGCCGAAAACCCGATAACCCGCCCGCCGTTTCGCCGAGGCGGCGTCGAGACCGGCGGCCGCAAGCCTTGCCGCTTCGCCGCGCATGCGCGCTGCGACCGGATTGTCGGCATCGTCCTCTTCCAGCGCGCCGACGGCGCGAACCGCCTTGTCGAACAAGGCGATCTGCTCGGGAAACGCGTCGCGAAAGAAGCCGGAAATTCTCAGCGTCACGTCAACGCGAGGCCGCCCAAGCACCGCCTGCGGGACGATCTCATAGCCGGAGACCCGCCGCGAGCTCATATCCCAGAGCGGCTTGACGCCGATCAGCGCCAGCGCCTGGGCGATATCGTCGCCGCCGGTGCGCATGTTCGACGTGCCCCAGGCCGTCAGACCGAAGGAAACGGGCCATTCTCCATGATCCTGCACATAGCGGCGGATTAGCAGTTCTGCCGATTTCCTGCCGAGTTCATAAGCCGCCGGCGTCGGCACGGCGCGGCTGTCGACCGAGTAAAAATTGCGGCCAGTCGGCAGCACATCGGGCCGCCCGCGTGTCGGCGCGCCGGAGGGACCGGGGGCCACGAAATGGCCGTCGAGGCCGGCAAGCAGGCCTGAGATCTCCGCCGGGCCGCAGGCAAGGATCGAGGGCTTGAGACGGGTCTCGACCTCGGAGAGCACCGCCTGCGTCGCCGTCCATTCCGCAGGACAGGCAATCTCGCCGGAGACGAGCTTGGCCGCCAGCAGTTCGATGCGCTCGACGGTGTCTCCGCTGGTCCGCCAGGGGGCATCCATAATGTCGGCGAGAATCTGAGGGCGTGGGCCGGTCCAGGAAGCGGCCATGTCGCAGTCGAGTGGGTCAAAAGAAGACCCCTCCCCAACCCCTCCCCACAGGTGGGAGGGGCTTACCGTCGCACTTGCGGCAACCTCTCCGACCAAAGCTGATGGTGGGACGGCGCGCCCAGCAAGCCCCTCCCCCTTGTGGGGAGGGGTTGGGGCGGGGTTTTGAAGCACATCCCCAGCAATCGCCCGCTGCAAACTCGCATCCCCACCCTCGCCCAGCCCGCGCGGCACTCGTGCCAGTGCCACGGTCAGATCCGTCAGCAGCCGCCCTTCCGGCGACACCCCGAACACATGCAGCCCGTCGCGGATCTGCATTTCCTTGAGGTCGCAGAGATAAGCGTCGAGCTTCTTCAGCGCCTCGCCTTCGTTTTCGCCGCTGATTATGCCGGCATCCCGGTCGAGGCCGATATCGGTGACAAGATCGAGGATCTGCCGGCTGAGCAGGCGGATGCGGCGGGGATCGCCGCCGGAGGCCTCGTAATATTCGTCGACAAGCGCTTCCAGATCTTTCAGCGGCCCATAGCTCTCGGCGCGCGTCAAAGGCGGCGTCAGGTGATCGATGATAACGGCGGTAGCCCGCCGTTTGGCCTGTGTGCCCTCGCCCGGATCGTTGACGATGAAGGGATAAAGATGCGGCAGCGGTCCGAGGATGGCCTCGGGATAACAGTTCTCCGACAGCGCCAGCGCCTTGCCCGGCAGCCATTCGAGATTGCCGTGTTTGCCCATGTGGATGACGGCGTCGGCGCCAAATTCGCGGCGCAGGAAAGCGTAGAAGGCAAGATAACCGTGCGGCGGCACGAGGTCCGGCGAATGGTAGCTTTCCTTCGGATCGATGTTATAGCCGCGCGCCGGCTGAATGCCGACGAGGACGCCGCCGAAGCGGGCGAAAGGCAGAGCGAAGACGCCCTCGCGAAAATACGGATCTTTCTCGGGATCGCCCCAGCGAGCCCTCACCTCATCCTGAATCTGATTGGGAAGAGACGCCAGGAAGCTGTTGTAACGACTCAGGGATAACGTCTCGCGGATCACTCGGCCGTCATGCCCTGAATTGGTCGGCCCCTGCATCAGATGCCTGATCAGCGCGTCGCCGTCGGCCGGAATATCGGCGGCTGAATAACCCGCTGCTTTCATCGCCCGCAGCACCTCAATGCTGCCGGCCGGCGTATCCAGACCAACCCCGTTGCCGAGCCGGCCGTCGCGATTCGGATAATTCGCCATGACAAGGGCGATGCGCCGGTCACGCGCCGGTGTGGCGCGCAGCCGCGCCCAATTGGCGGCGAGTTCCGCCGTATAGCGCACCCGACCGGCGTCCGGTTCGCTGGCGACGATGTTGGTCTCGACCGCCGCATCGTAACGCGCCGCCGTCTTGAAGGAGACCGCCCGCGCCAGCACCCGACCGTCGACCTCGGGCAGCGCCACGTTCATGCCGAGATCGCGCGCAGACAGGCCTTGCGAGGAGGCCGCCCATGCGTCCCGCGACGAGGCCGACAGGATCGCCTGCAGCACGACCGCGCCATTCGCCTCCAGCACCGTCGGCTGCCGATCGGCGCCGGGTGCCGAGACCGCAAAACCGGTCGTGTTGATCACGACCTCGGGTTTCAGCGCCGAAAATACGCTTTCGAGAATGCCTGTGGAGACAGGATCCTTGAGGCTGTAGGCAAATACCGGCAGCGGCCGAAGACCAAGTGCCCGCAAGGCTTCGATCAGCGCTTCTACTGGTTTGGTTTCGCCGCTCTGCACAAGCGCGCGGTAGAAGCTGATGGCGACGACGGGGGATGTTGTGGGTTCGAGTTCCACCTTCTCCGTCCCACGCTCGGCGGCCGAAGGTGGCGCAACATGCGAACCGGCAACCCGCCGCCATTCCTCCACCCCGATCAGCCCCCGTCCCGGCCACCAGATGCCGGCCTTCATCAAAGGCACCGCCGGCGCCGGCTTCTGCGCGCCCGACAGCATCGCACCGGCATAATCGAGAAAGGCGCGTGCATTGGCATCGCCGCCCTCGATCAGATAGGTCCAGAGGGCATTGAGATCATCGAGCCCGATGTTGGAAAACGGAGTCAGCCCCGCATCCGGCCTGGCGTCACCCGGCAGCACTGCAACCAGCGCGCCGCTGCGGGCCGCACAAGCATGCAGCGCCTCCAGCGCATAGTGGAAATAGCTGGCGCCGCCCAGCGCGCGCACGATGATGAGCTTGGCGTGCCGCGCCGTGCGCTCGACATAGGTATCGACCGACATCGGATGCTTGAGGCTCATCAGGCTGGCGAGCCGCAGCGAATGCGGCCCACCGCAGGCGCGATGGGCGGCCGCGATCGCCGCCAGCTCGCTGTCGGCCGCCGACAGGAACAGGATCTCGCCCGGGGTCTGCCCGAGGTCGATCGCCTCCTCGCCGTCGCTGATCGTTCCCTGCTGGGCCAGAAGCAGATGCATCGATTACGCCAGCGCCTCGATCGCCGTCCTCACGGCGTCCTCATCCATCTCGTGCAGGCCGATGACGACGAGGCGCGTGGCGCGCCTTTCATCGGCTGCCCAGGTACGATCGAAATAGTGATCGATGCGGCTGCCGACCGCCTGAAGCTGCAGGCGCATCGGCTTCCCGGAAACGTCGACAAAGCCCTTGAGGCGCAGCACGTCATGGGCTGATATGATCGCCTTCAACTGTTCAACGAAGCCGGCAACATCGGCGATCGGGCCAAGCTCGACGACGAAGCTGTCGAATTCATCGTGATCGTGCGGCGCGCCGTCCTCATGCTCCAACTCGTGGTGCGACTTGCGGTTGGCCAGATCATTCTCCGTGCCGATGCCGAGGCCGAGCAGGATGCCGGCCGGCACCTCGCCGTTTCTCGCCTCGATCATCACGGGCCTGCGCTGGGTGCGGGACGCGACCTCGTCGCGCACGCGGCCGAGGCCCGCCACATCGATCAGGTCGGTCTTGTTGAGCACGATCAGATCGGCGCAGGTCAGCTGATCCTCGAACAGCTCCTCGATCGGACTCTCGTGATCGAGCGATTCGTCCTCGCTGCGGGCCGCCTCGACGGCATCGTGGTCGTCGGCGAAACGGCCGGCAGCAACAGCAGCGCTGTCGACCACCGTGATGACGCCGTCGACGGTCACCTGGGTGCGGATGTCAGGCCAGTTGAAGGCGGCGACCAGCGGCTGCGGCAAGGCGAGGCCCGAGGTTTCGATGACGATATGGTCGGGCCGCTGTTCACGCTCGAGCAGCTTTGTCATCGTCGGAATGAAATCGTCGGCAACGGTGCAGCAGATGCAGCCATTGGTCAGCTCGATGATATCGTCCTCGCTGCAGTTTTCGGCCCCGCAGCCCTTCAGCACGTCGCCATCGACGCCGAGATCGCCGAACTCGTTGATGATGAGCGCGATTTTTTTGCCGCCGGCATTGGTGAGCAGGTTGCGGATCATCGTCGTCTTGCCGGCACCAAGAAAGCCGGTGATGACGGTTGCGGGAATCTTCTGGTTCATGAAACTTCAACCCTTCATTTTCAGCGGCAGGCCTGCCGCGATGAAATAAACTTCGGCGGCTTTCGCCGCGATCAACTGGTGCAATCGGCCGGCATGATCGCGAAAATCCCGCGCCATGCGATTGTCCGGCACGATGCCGAGGCCGACCTCGTTGGAGACGAAGACCAGCCGCGCCTTTGCTCGCGCCACGAAATCCCCAAGCGCGGCAAACTCCGCTGCCATGTCCCGCTCTTCCATCATCAGGTTGGTGACCCAGAGCGTTAGGCAGTCGATGAGCACCACACGGTCCTCGCCGTCGATGGCGGCGAGCTTGCCGACAAGATCGAGCGGCTCCTCATGCGTGGTCCAAGACGGGCCGCGGTCGGCCTTGTGGTGGGCAATGCGCGCCCGCATCTCCTCGTCCCACGCCCGGCCGGTCGCGAGATAGTGGCGATCAAGGCCGGTCGAAACGACGAGGGATTCGGCGAATTGCGATTTGCCTGAGCGGGCGCCGCCGAGGATGAAGACGGTGGTGAATGGGGCAGTCGTCATGAGCAAACGGTCCCTTTGCTGGAGGCGGCATCCCACCTTCTGCCCTCATTCCTGTGCTTGTCACAGGAATCCAGCAACGGCGCGTCGGCGCCGTGAATGACTCTATTTGACGTAATAATTCTCCTGTGCCCAAAGACTTGGGCACGCTGGATTCCTGGGACAAGCACAGGAATGAGGGAGGAGAGGTAAGCGCCTTGCAAGAGCCTAGCGTCAGCAAGCCTCGAAACGGCACCAGTTGATCGCGCCGCACCAGGCAGCGCCGAATTCATTCGTTCAGCCAAAACAACCTCCGTGCTGGCAGCGGGCCACTTGCCCAGGGTGGGCTTTTCGCCCGGCACGGAAGGCAGGTCTCCTGGCTCGCGGTTATCGGCCGCGATCGGGGCGGACCGGAAAACCGGTCGCCCCTGATCGTGCCAGCGGATCCGCCTCGCCTTCCCGGCTGCATCGGTGAAAAGGTGGACGATTCGTAGAGATGGAGGCGTCCGACCCCGGTTGATCACCATGCATTTCCAGTGGCTTTTCCGGCATGCGCTCCTTCCGCCCGCCTGCACCATTGCAGGCTGCCGGCCGAAAGAGCTCGATGCCGGATGGAAGACCCTGACCGCTCTACAGTCGCGGGGTCGGCTGTGATGAAGGCGCCCGGCTTGGGTCCGCCCCGTCACATTCCCTTTTCATCCGGAAAGGCAACTGCCGATCCGGAACCATCCGTTATGTCGGGATGGCAAAACGACCATCCGTTGAGGGATGGTTAGGCAAGCCAGGGGATGGAGTCAACGGCCTTGGTGTGACGGCGACGATGGCCGGTCGGAGGAGGATCTCGCATAAAAACGACTTATCCTAGATAAAAAGTCGTCTTATATCAGAGACTTACGTCATAAAAATTTATCCCGCGCGCCGGCTTTTCGCCGCAATTGCGTTGCAAGCGGACGGCACCGCCGCCCTTGACCGGGCCTCTCCCCGCCTAGTTGTCTAGCCATGCTTATGAAATTGGATCGGCGCCGCCTGCGCGCGCTGCGTGTTTTCTTCGATCCGGGCCGGGTGCGTGCGCTGACCCGCCGCAGCGAAGTCGGCCTGTCGCTGGCGGGCGCCGTCGTCGGCATCGCCTCCGGGCTCGCCGTCACCGGCATGAGCTTCGTCTCCAACGAACTGCACCAGCTGGTTTTCGGCATCGCCGACAGCGAAAGATTGAGTTCGTCGGTGATCGACGACAAGATGCTGCTGCTGACTGCCCCCGTGATCGGCGGTGTCCTGCTCGGCTTGCTTCTTTTCGTGCTGGCAAAACGGCGCAAGAAGCCGATGGTCGACCCCATCGAGGCCAATGCGCTGCATGGCGGCCGTCTCTCCCTGACCGACAGCATCATCGTCGCCGTCCAGAACCTGATCTCCAACGGCTTCGGCGCCTCAGTCGGCCTGGAGGCCGGCTATACCCAGCTTGCCGCCGGCATTGCCTCCAAGTTTGGCCTGAAGCTGCAGCTGCGCCGCTCGGATCTGCGCATTCTCGTCGGCTGCGGCGCAGCCGGCGCCATCGCCGCCGCGTTCAACGCGCCGCTGACCGGCGCCTTCTACGCCTTCGAACTGATTATCGGCACCTACACGATCGTCTCGCTGACCCCGGTCGTCGTCTCCGCCCTCGTTTCCACCCTCATCGCGAGATTGCTTGCCGAAGGCGATTTCACCATCGATATCGGCAGCTTCGGCTCGGTCGTGCCGGCCGATTATGTCCCGGCGCTGCTGCTCGGCGTCTTCTGCGCCGGCGTTGGCATTCTTCTCATGCAGGGCGTGGCCTTCGTCGAGGAGCTTGCGCGCAAAAGCTCGATCGCCCCGCCCTTTCGCCCGGCGCTCGGCGGCATCATCGTCGGACTTCTCGCGATGATCTCGCCGCAGGTGCTATCGGCCGGTCACGGCGCACTGCACCTCAACCTTTCCCGCGACGTGACGATGCCGTCGCTGATCAGCCTCTTTCTGCTGAAATCGCTGGCCTCGGCAATTTCGATCGGTTCCGGCTTCAGGGGCGGCCTGTTTTTCGCCTCGCTGTTCATGGGCGCCCTGCTCGGCAAGCTCTTTGCCTATTGCGGTCCCTATTTCGCCGATGCGACGCTGACGCCGGTCATCTACGCCGTGGTCGGGATGAGTTCGCTCGCCGTCGCTGTCATCGGCGGACCGCTGACGATGACCTTCCTGGCGCTCGAGATCACCGGCGATTTTCCGATCACGGCGCTGGTGCTTGCCGCCGTCATCACCTCCTCGCTCGTCGTGCGCTCGACCTTCGGTTATTCCTTCGCCACATGGCGCTTCCATCTGCGCGGCGAAAGCATCCGCAGCGCCCATGACGTCGGCTGGATCCGCAACCTGACGGTGGACAAGCTGATGCGCGCCGACGTCAAGACCGCAAAGGCGGGCATCTCCTTGGAGGAGTTCAAGAAGGCCTTCCCCATCGGCTCGACCCAGCGTGTCATTCTCGTCGAGGAAAACGACAAATATGCCGGGCTCGTGCTGGTGCCGGAGATCTACGCCAACCCGACCGATGTTCAGGACGAGAGCCAGACGCTTGCCGATTTCGTCCGCTACCGCAATGACTTCCTGCAGCCGCAGATGAATGCCAGGCAGGCGGCGGCGATCTTCGACAAGAGCGAAAGCGAAGCGCTCGCCGTCGTCAACAATCTGATCGAGCGCAAGGTGGTCGGCCAGCTTAGCGAAAGCCACACGCTGCGCCGTTACAGCGAAGAACTCGATCGCCGCCGCCGCGAAGTATCGGGCGAGATTTAGGTGCCTTATGAGGCGGCGCCGGCAAGCCTGAAAACGTCGGCCGCCTTCGACACGCCGCGCAGCTCGAAAGATCCGAGATAGTCACAGGGCACGGCACAGGTCGTCGCGAAGCTCGCTGACAGCAGCAGGGGCTGCTCAAGCATCCCGCACAGCTTTTCCAGCCGCGAAGCCTCGTTTACCGCTCTGCCGATCACCGTGAAGTCCAGCCTGCCGTGAGCGCCGACATTTCCGTAGAAAACTTCCCCGAGATGCAAGACGACATCGATGCCGATATCCGGGCCGCCGTGGCGCGTGCGCTCCCGATTGAGCTCTTCGTTTGCCTTCAGCAGATTCTGAGCCGAAGCTAGCGCCGCCTTGCAGGCCTTTTGCGGGTCCTCGGCCTCTGTTGGAAAGATCGCCAGCACGCTGTCGCCCATGAATTTGAGGATCTCGCCGGAATTTTCCTCGACATGCCGGTCGATCAGCTCGAAATGCTCGTTGAGAAACCCGACGATCTCTGCGGGCTGGAATACCTCGGTCAGCGCGGTGAAATTGCGCAGGTCGGCAATCAGGATCGCTGCATCGATGGAGCCGCCCATTCCCCTGCGGGTTTCCCCCGCAAGGATACGCGCGCTCGTTCTGGCGCCGGTATAGACCGCAAGGATTTCGGTTGCGGTCTTCGACACCGCGACACGGTAGGCCGCCAGCCCCAGAGCCGGCAACAGCTCCTGGATGATCGCCAGCTGGTCGTCGGAAAATCCGCCGGGCGCATCGCTGGTGAGCGAAAAGCCCAGTCCGCGTAACGCGACCTCCTTCGGGAATTCGAAAATGCTAATGACGTGATCCGTGCCGCCGGCAAGCGCGAATTCGTGAAGCTCGGCATACTCAAGCCCCTCGCCTTTCGCCAGGTTCCATCGCCCGGTTTTTTCGTCGCGGCTCAAAAGGTGAAAGATCGGCGTCTTCTCGAAGCTGCGTTCCGTCTCACTGCCATGCTCGGCATTCTCGAGAACGATTGCACCGCCCCGCTCGAAATTGGCGGCGACGCCACGATACATGGGATGGAGGGAAGGCATTCTGATGCTCGCACGCCAGATCGGAACGCCGTCTGCAATCAGCCGGTCGCATAAACCGGCGACGAGATCGCCAATATGCTCACAGGTGATTCCCTGCTCGATAAGCCACTGAATATGATCGTTAATTTTTTGCATCTCCGAATGAGGGCGACAAAGTGAAGGAATCTTTCCGCCGTCGGGCCTGCTGCGCCTAACTCGCCGGACAGACGATGAAAGAGCGAAATCGCGCTTCTTATTCATTAGCCTGCTTGATGTCGCGATGCTACTCCCGGTCGAGTGAAAGTGATGCGCAATTCGGCCGCACCGCTGCGGCTAACCGAGCAGCCCCGCCAGCCAGTGCGGATCGAGGTGACGCTCCAATGCCAAGGCGATCTCGTCGAGCGCCTGCTCGACGCTGTCACGGTAATTCCGCCGCTCGCCGGATAGGCCGAAGCTCTGAAGCAGCCGGGCGCGATAGGCGTCGCTGCCGAAGAGCCCATGCAGATAGGTGCCCATGATCCGCCCGTCGGTCGACAGCGCTCCATCGGGCGCGCCGTCGACGATCGCCGAGGGCCGAACGCAATCCGGGCCGCGGGTGACGCCGAGATGGATCTGGTAGCCGGCGAGCGGTACGTCGTATTCGGTCGAACGGGCCTGGCTGTTGCGCACCGTCTTCTCAGGCGCCATCTCGGTCTCGACGTCGAGCAGCGCAAGCCCCGCCGCCTCGCTCGTCCCGCCTTCGATGCCGAGCGGATCGCGTACCGTGCGACCGAGCATCTGGTAACCGCCGCAAATGCCGATCACCCGGCCACCGCGCCGGACATGCGCCGCAAGATCGCGGTCCCAGCCTTGAACCCTGAGATCGGCGAGATCCGAAATCGTCGATTTCGAGCCGGGAAGAATGATCAGGCTCGCATCGACAGGTAGCCGCTCGCCTGATCGCACGAAGACCAGTTCGACATCCGGCTCCGCTCTCAACGGATCGAGATCGTCGAAATTGGCAATGCGCGGCAGCATCGGCACGGCGATTTTCAGCGCGCCCGTCCCGCTCCTCACCAGCCGTTCGAGCACGACCGAATCTTCGGCCGGCAGGCGCGCGGCATCCGGCAGCCACGGCACGATGCCGAAGCAGGGCCAGCCGGTGAAGCCCCGGATGGCGTGGATGCCATCGGTAAACAACGAGACGTCGCCGCGAAACTTGTTGATGATATAGCCGGCGATCATCGCTCGATCGCGGCCATCGAGAATCGCGTGCGTGCCGACCAGCGAGGCGATGACGCCACCGCGGTCGATATCGCCGACGAGCACGACGGGCACGCCCGCCTTGGTCGCAAAGCCCATATTGGCGATATCGCCGGCTCTGAGATTGATTTCGGCCGGCGAGCCGGCGCCCTCGATGACGACGAGGTCGGCTCCGGCAGCCACTGTTTCGAAGCTCTCGAGCACGGCGCCGAGCAGGCGCGGCTTCAACCGCTGATAATCCCGCCCCTTCGCCTGTCCGAACACGCTGCCCTGCACGATGATCTGGCTGCCGTTTTCCGATTGCGGCTTGAGCAGCACCGGATTCATATGCACCGAGGACGGCGTGCGGGCGGCCAATGACTGCAGCCATTGCGCTCGGCCGATCTCGCCGCCGTCGTCGGCAACCGCCGCATTGTTCGACATGTTCTGAGGCTTGAACGGCCGGACCGCCAGTCCGCGATTGGCCGCCAGCCGACAGAGACCCGCGACCAGCACCGTCTTTCCGACATCCGAGCCGGTTCCCTGCAGCATGATCGCTCTTGCCATGGCCATCGCCTTTCGTTGCGGCGAGGCCTACAATGGCGGCCGATCCTGGGTCAAGGCGTGATCTGCCCAGGCAAAACGCGAAAACCGCGCATGGCCTTGGCTCTGCGCGGCTTGCCGAAAACTCAGGCGTCTTCGCCCCTACACGGCGAAGCTCGCTTTCTCCGGTACGCACTACCTGAACCGGAGAAGCAGCGGTCGTTGCCGCTACGACCTCACTGATAGCGGCACATTCTTACCGGAGAGTTATTGAAGACTTACGCAAATGTTAATTTTGACTTTTTTCAGCAGTGCCGGCGAATTTTCTTCTGAAAACCCATCTGCGGTCGCGAGTCCATCGGCGGCGCCATTTTCGGCCCATTTGACATAAATTCTTCGAATTCAATCATTTAGTCTCGCAACCATGAGCAAAATGCGGTTGATTTCTGCGGGCGAACGCGTAGGCTTGATCAAAATGCGCCATTGTTGAACATGACCTGCGATCCGCCGCCGAAGCCGCAAGGATGAACGGCGTCCGTGAACAGGATGGCCTGTTGCGGCATCGCCGGCAGGCATCCTCCCTTTCGGGCGCACCAAAGCTTTGCAGATAATTTTTTTGGGACCCAGCGGCGCGTCCCAGCAAAGTAAATTCGGGGAATGACGATGAAGACGCTTCTGATATCGGCCGTCTTTACCGCGGCTTTTTCCATTGCTGCGCCGGCTGCCGCCGAAGATTGCGGCCAGGTGTCCATCGCCGAGATGAAATGGGCCTCGGCCGGCATTGCGGCAAATTTCGATAAGATCATTCTGGAAAGGGGCTATGGCTGCTCCGTCACCATCGTCGCCGGCGACACATTGCCGACCTTCGCCTCGATGAATGAAAAAGGCACGCCCGACATCGCCTCGGAATACTGGATCAATTCCGTCAGGGCCTTGCTCGATCAGGCCGTCAAAACCGGCCGGCTGGTGCAAGGCGCCGAGATCCTCGCCGACGGCGCCGTCGAGGGCTGGTTCATCCCGAAATTCATTGCCGACGCCAATCCCGACATCCGCTCTGTCGAGGACGCGCTAAGACATCCTGAGCTTTTTCCGGCCGAAGACGATACATCCAAGGGTGCAATCTACAATTGCCCGGCCGACTGGAGCTGCCACATATCGACCACCAACCTTTTCAGGGCGCTTGCCGCGGACAAGAAGGGCTTCGAGCTCGTCGAGACCGGCAGTCCGGAACGGCTCGACGCGTCGATCGCCCGCGCCTTCGAGAACAAGGTCGGCTGGCTCGGCTATTGCTGGGCGCCGACCGCCATCCTCGGCAAATACGACATGACGCGTCTGAGCTTCGGCGTCGGCCATAACAAAAGCGAATGGGACGGCTGCACCGCCGTTGCCGGCTGCACCAGGCCGCAGCTCAATTCCTACCCGGTCTCGCGCGCTTTCACGCTTATGACCAGATCCTTCGCCACCCGCTCCGGGCCTGTCACGGCCTATCTCAAGGCTCGCAAATGGGACAACGCGACGATCAACCAAGTGCTCGCCTGGCAGGACGAAAACCGCGAAAGCAACGAGGATGCCGCGATCCACTTCCTGCGCAATTACGAGAATCTTTGGTCGAAATGGGTGCCGGCCGATATAGCCGAGAAGATCAAGGCGAGCTTATAACCGCGGGAGACGATCAACGACCGGACGATTCGAATGACAGCCAGCGTTCCCTTTCCCGACCGCGATACCGTTGCGGAGAAGCTCGCCGCGCTGTCGGAGCCCGATAAATCCTACCTGACGCTTCTCATGGAGAATGCCGCCCAGGACGACAATCTGCTTGACGGCCTGCGCCGCCACCTCGATCTTGCCGCGGGATCGCCTTTCCTGAACTCGCTGAAGCTCGAAAATCTCGGATTGTGGCTCGGAACCCAGGCGCCGGACCGATTGCAAATCCGGCTGATGGAAACGGCCCGCTCCAGCCAGCACCCCGCCTATCAAGCCTTCCGGACCGGGCTCGGCCGATCCGGGGGCCTAGAAAGGGCACATCCCCCGGCCACTCGTTAAAGTGGTCCGGACCCCGGCCCGGTCCCGGCCGTTTGACAGAATGGTCCGGCTTTAGGCGTCAGCCAGCCTCATCAGCCCGGCAAACCTACCTACCGCTTACTTCTTCGCAGCGCGATCAACCGAGCGGCCGGCATCCTGCGTGGCATTCACTGTGTTTGCCGTGTCCTTCCCTATGCCGCGGATCGTGTTGCCGCAGGAGGAAAGAGCAAGAAGAACCATGAAGGCTGCGGCAATTTTGGCCGTTGTCGTCATTTCGAATATCCTTGTTTGAAATCAACCCCGAACGGCTGTCATGCCGTTCGCGCCGATAACGCACAAGGGAACAAAAGGTTCAACCGCTGAAAGACATCCTTAGGCGGCGACCGCCTTCGCTCTTTCGGCAAAAGCGCCGCGGATGCTATCGGCTACCGTCTCGATCGGGCCTGACAGCTGCGCGGCGGTCAGCAGCCGGATATCGAAGGAGCCGAGCTCCGGCAGCCCCTCCTGAAGTCCGAGGATCGCCATGTCCTCGCTGACATAGGAGAGCGGCAGCGGCGCGATGGCGAGATCGGAGAGCACGGCGGCGCGCTGCGCCATCGTGTGGCCGCTGAGATAGGCGACCCGATAAGGCCGCTTGTTGCGTTCGAGCTGGGCGAGAGCCTCCTGCCGCCAGATGCAGCCGTCCTCCCAGATCGAGATCGGCAGGGGATCGCGGCGATGCGCCGACCCGCAGCGGGCGCCGGCCCAAACCAGCCGCTCGCGGAACACCACCTCGCCGCCTGTCGGGAACGGCCGCGTGGCGCAGTTGATCAGCGCCAGGTCGAGCCGCTGCTCCTCCATGCGCTTCTTGAGGCCAACGCTCATGTCGATCGTCACATCGACCATGATGCCAGGATAGCTTTCGGCAAAGCTCTTCAGGATTCTCGGCAGCAGCCGCTCGCCGATATCCTCCGGGGCGCCGAGCCTGACGACGCCGGTCAGCTCCGGCATGATGAAGCGCGACACCGCCTCGTTCGACAGCGCCAGTATGTTGCGGGCGTAGGAGAGTAGCATCTCGCCATGACGTGTCAGCGTCACCGAGCGGGCGTCGCGCAAAAACAACGTCGCGCCGAGTTGCTCCTCGAGCTTCTTGATCTGCATGGAAACCGCCGACGGCGTGCGGAAGACAGCCTCGGCGGCAGTGGAAAAATTGCCCGTCTCGGCGATGGCGACGAAAGTGCGCAACACATCGTTGTCAAGCAAAGGAATGGGACGGCGAAAGGGTAGGCTCATCGTCGCATCTTTCAATTTTTCTGATTTATAACCCAATATCATTTTGTTTGATTGAATGTCAATCGCTCCGCATAGTCTGTGTATCGGAACTGATGCAGCAAAGGAGGCTCGACATGGCGCAACCAAGCACCTGGAATATCCTACAGACCCTTTCCGCATTCAAGTCGCGCCGGCGCAGAGATGCAAATCACGAACATGCCCTGCGCGAATTGAAACGATTCCCATCGCACCTGCTGGCCGATTGTCAGCGGGAGGAGTTGCCTTTGCCGAGCGTAGCCGCCCGGCCGACCCGCCACCTGAGGATCGTGGAATCGCGCGCATAATGTGCGCAGCTGAAGTTTTTCGGATCTTGGCGCAAGGTCACGGTGGTCGGAAGCGCCCATCCGTCAAAAGCTAGCCACCCCCATTGACCCACCTGACCCTGGTGCCGAGATGTCGCGATCCGCATGATCGTTCCGTCGAACAGCGCTCACATTCCGCCCATGAGCTTGAAGGCGATGATCCACATGGTCGCAGCGACTAGCGTTTCCAGCATCCGCCAGGACGATGGCTTCGAGAAGATCGGCCGCAGCCATGTCGCGCCATATCCGAGGGAGAAGAAGAACAGGAAGGAACCGGTCACCGCGCCTGCGGCAAACGAAGCCTGCTGCCCAGGATAACGCGTCGATATTGTGCCGAGCAGTACCACCGTGTCGAGATACACATGCGGATTGAGCCAGGTGAGTGCAAGGCAGGTCGCAAGCGTCTGCCTGAAGCTTGCCGTTTTGGCCTCGGCCGCCGCGAGAGCGGCGTTCGACCGCAAGGCGGAATAGAGGCTTTTTGCTCCATACCAGGCAAGAAACGCGGCTCCTCCGTAACGCATGACCGGATCGAGCCAGGGCATCACCCGGGCAATCTGCTGCAGGCTGGTGACGCCGAGCACGATCAGCACGGCGTCTGACAGTGCGCATGCGAGGCAGACGGCAAAGACATGCTGGTTGCGCAGGCCCTGGCGGAGAATGAAGGCGTTTTGAGCGCCGATCGCGACAATCAGGCTGAGGCCCATCACCAGGCCGGTAAAATAGATTGAAAAATTCATAGCTTCTGCAAACGCCTTTCGCTTCGACCAGACTTCGCTATCGCGGCGACGGCAATTAGGCTAGTTAATCTGCCTAATCTCAATTAAGCTGCGCTAATCCATGCTTGACTACCCCGCCCTCCGTGCCGTCGCGACTGTTGTCCAGACAGGCAGCTTTGAACGCGCAGCGACCGTGCTGAACGTCACCCCTTCGGCAGTTTCGCAGCGCGTCAAGCAGCTCGAGGAGCGTCTCGGCGTTGTGCTCGTCGTTCGAGGCACGCCGTGCACGGCAACCGAAAAGGGAGAATGGTTGTGCCGTCATATGGAAAATGTCGGCATGCTCGAAGCCGAGCTCTTCGGCCAGCTGCCGGCGCTCGTTGATCCCGACGAACCCCGCCAGAGGGTGACGCTTCAGATTGCCACCAATGCCGACAGTCTCGGCACCTGGTTCGTGGAGGCGATGTCGACCTTCGCTAGAAACTCCTCCTATCTGTTGAATATCGCCGTCGACGATCAGGATCACACCGCCGAATGGCTGCAGCGCGGCCGCGTGATTGCGGCCGTCACCAGCCTGGAAAAGCCGATAAGGGGCTGCCGGCGTTTCGCGCTTGGCGTTCTGCGCTATCATGCGACGGCAACGCCCGACTTCGTCGCCCGTAATTTTCCGCAGGGTGTGAGCGCCGAGGCGATCCGCAACGCTCCGGCTCTGACCTTCAGCCAGAAGGACAGGCTGCAGAGCACGTGGGTCCGCCAAACCTTCGGACGCGATCTCGACTATCCCACCCATTGGCTCCCCTCGCCGCAAAGCTTCGTCGAGGCAACCCTGTCAGGCATGGGATGGGGAATGAACCCGACTCAACTGACCCGCGAGCATCTGGCGTCGGGGCGGCTGGTGGAGCTGGTGCCGGACACCCCCCTCGATGTTCCCCTGTTCTGGCAGATAAACCGCTTTGCCGCCGATCGGCTGGCGGACCTGACGCGCGAAGTCATCAGCGTAGCAGGGCGCAATCTCGGGAAAGACAGATCGAAAACCGATCCTCCGGGCCTTTGATCGCGCCGGAGAAAACGTCGCGATCACACGTAAGCCGTACGGCTGCCGAATTCGCTGGTTTCATCGAAATTCTTCGTGCCGATGCGCTCGCTCTCGCCGGAGAATTCTCCAGGAGTTGCGGCAGCGGGCTTCGACGAGGCTGATGCCTGGCCCTTACCGCTCTCGGTCGCTTCGATCTTGGCGATCTTCGCTTCCAGCGTCTCGATCGATTTCTCGATTGTCGCCTTCTCTTGCTCGTCCTGCGTCTGCGACAGCGCCGACTGCTTTTCGGCAAGCTGCGCCTCGAGAGAGGCAAGGTCGTCCGACGAACTGGAAGGCGAGGCTGAAGCGGCTGAGCTCAAAAGTGTGGATGCAGAATTCGAAATTGCGCTGACCATGAACATGACTTTCGATGATGAAATGTCACCTCTAAGCCGCCGGTAGTAAAGGCTCCATAAATAAGGTACGTTATAGTACCCATTTTATCACCACGGTCATTTCCGCTTCCCCGATGGCCCCTCCAGCATCGTCTCTATGCGATGGCGATGATCTCCAGCTCCTGGCCGCCCGCCTCGACGGCATCGCCGACAGCCTTGCCCATCAAAAGCCGCGCCACCGGCGAGACGTAGGAGATCGAGCCGGCCTTGGGATCGGCCTCGTCCTCTCCGACGATCCGATAAGTTTGCACGCGCCCGTCGTCACGGCGGAAGGTCACCGTGTTGCCGAAGGCAACCACATTGGCTGACGTTGGGTAAGGCATCAACTGGGCGGTGCGAAGTCTTGCCGCTAAGTAGCGAAGATCACGCAATGGATTGGCAGCCTGCCGCCGCCGTTCATTCACATCTTCAATGGTGTTCGTCGCATCATAGGCCTCGCGCGCCTGCTGGAACTGCAGTTCGAGAGCCTTCAATCCCGCTTCCGTAACGAGATTCGGATGCGGCGAAACCGGGCGGTCGGGCAATAGGGTTTCCGACGCGGTTTCGAAACTCTCTTCCTTGGTGAAGGCAACGGCCAATCAAAACTCCATGTCCGGCGCAGTGCGCGCCAATCACCGATGGCAACTGCGCCCTGTATTCGTCGACACCATACAATATACCGACTGCGAGCGAACCGCCAATCTCCCCCATCGGCAGCGGCTTTCCCGGTCACGACTTCGGGAACGTCCTGCCGCGCACAGCGTTTATCGCCGCATAGCGTCGAGGAGGATCGAATGCCCGGCGAACGGCGAAATGCCTGCGACAAGGACTGGAGCAAAACATGCCTTCGTTCCTGACGGATAGCATGCCGCTGACCCCGAGCTGGTGGGATATCGCCGCGCGGATCGTACTGACAGTGATCGCCGGCGGCCTTATCGGCCTCGATCGCGAGCGCGGCGGCCACGCGGCCGGCTTCAGGACGACGATTCTGGTGGCGCTTGCCGCCTGCCTGGCAATGATCCAGGCCAATCTCCTTCTGTCGACATACGGAAAGACCTTCAGCTACTTCACGCAGATGGACGTATTGCGCTTTCCCCTGGGCGTCCTGACGGGCGTCGGCTTCCTCGGCGGTGGAGCGATCCTCAGGCGCGGCGACATGATGACCGGCGTCACCACGGCAGCGACCCTGTGGTTCATGACGGTGGTCGGCCTCTGCTTCGGCGGCGGCCAGATTGTCACCGGGACGGCGGCGACGATTGTCGCCTACATCGTCCTGTCGCCCATGAAGCGCCTGGATGCCTGGCTGACCTGCGAACGCAAGGCAACGCTGGTCATCAATAGCTCCGAAGTCGAGGTACCGGACTTGTCGGCGCTGCTGAACCCCTTGGGATGCCGTGCCCTCTTTGTTGCATACGGGCCAACAAGCGATGGCCGCACAGGCGTGACGTACGAGCTGAGATGGATGGCAGACGACCGCGAGGCGTCATCGAGGGCGATTCTGAAAGCGCTTTCCGCCCTTGATGTCGCAGGGTTCTCGATGCAATCAACGACCACCTGATACCCCGGAGCCTTCCTATTTGGAGACGTGCTCGGGCTTGCCCTTTCTCTTGGTCGAGGCGAATTCCTCCAGCTGCTTTTCACTCATGGACTCGACCATCTGTTTTGAAGCGCCCTTCAATTCTTTTTTGGGCGTCTCACCGCGCTTGGCCGAGAGTGCGGCGCCTGCCGCCTTCTGCTGAGCCTTGGACTTGGCTGGCATATCGAAACCTCCTTTTGCTTGGGATCAGCCGCCCCCAAGCTGGTATCCAGCTCTCGTCGCCCTCTTTGTGGCCTCCCTTGCGGGGAGAAGGCTGCGGCGAAAGCCGCAGCCGACCGCTCGTCAGTTGATGGTGGCCCACTGGCTGCGGACATCCCTGGCGTTCTTCGACAGGTGAACATGCGCGTCGACGTGATCGACCCAATCGATTGGGATCAGGTGGTGCTTGCCGTCTTCCGAGTCGGCCTTCGTCAGCTTGATGCGGGTGGGACCATCGAGATGATCGACCGTCCCCATATGGGTGCCGTCTGCAGCCCGCACTTCCATATGTTCTCGGATCTGATCTGCGGAAATCATCATTTCCTCCTTTGCGTCATTGTCAGCTACGAAGCGGCAACGACGTGGAGCGGACTTGGTTCCAAGCACGCTGAACGTGTTCAATCGGCCGTCACCTCCCAGTTGTCGTCCGGGTTGAATGTCCTGATGCCGGCAGCTATTTTCTCGGTCTCCCGGCCGAGATTGGCCTGATAAACCGTACCGTTCGCGTTCACTGCGAAAGTGTGCACGCCGGTTTCGCCATATCGGATGGGCCAGGCGATAAGGGCAAATCCTGCAATCATGTTGCCGTTGATCACATAATTGAACTCTCCGCCCGCGATGTTCGGCCCTTGGCTGTCGATGATCCTGTAGCGGTAGCCGTAATAGCCCTCACCGGCTTTCGCCTTGTCAAGCGCCGCATTGTCTTCGAGCGCGTTGCCCGCCGGGCTATCGCCCGCGCCCAAATCGGGCGACCAGTAGAGACCATCGGTTTTGCCGTCGCTGCTGATCAGTTTCTGCGCATATTCCAGCACGCCGTCATCGTCGTGGTCGGCGAAGGAATACTCCTTTTGAGCGTCGACATAGGCCCGCATCGTTTCGATGGTCTGCAATTCGTTCTCGCCGACGCGGCGCTCGATGATCTCCTCGAAGCCGGCGAAGGTGTCGAAGTTCCATTTGCCATCGCCACCCTTCACGATCGGAAATGGCAGAGGCCATAATTTGTCGCCGATCTCGATGATCTTGCGGCCATCGACATCATTCACGACGATCTTCTTCTGTGTGCCGTCCCGGATTTGTGCGTAGGTGTCCATCACCCCTTCGCCCGCCTTCGCTTTCGCTGCATCGATACCGAGCAGTGCCGCGAATTTGTCGAAATCATCAGCTGCGAGCGCCGCTTTAAAGGCGTCGACGGCCTGTTCCGGCGTGTCGAATACCGGCGGATCGCTCTGCGAAGCGAAGCCCGCGATGACGGTTGTATCGGATGGCTCTGCTGCAGACATCAAAACCGGATCGGTGGCGAGAGCCGCAAGGGCGAATACCAAACCCAGAAGCATGTTTCTGACTGACTTTGTCATGACGTTCCTCCTTCTTCCGGTCACCGGCGACGGCCGCCGCCGCGGCGCATTTCTCCACCGCCACCGCGATTGCCACCGGCCATGGCCTGCCTGCCTCGGCTGGACTGCATCTGAGCGCGCCTGCCGCTGTCGACCTGACCGAGCGCCGAAGGCTTTCTCGGCCGGCTGTCGACCTTGGCCGCGGGCTTCGGCTTTGCGACCGGGCGTTTGGCGTTGACCCCAGGCTGTGCAATTTCGGCTGCCCTGTTCGTCGTTCTTGCGTCGGGCCTGTGGTTCTGTGCGGCCTGCGCTGCCTTCCCGCCTCCAACGGCGGCTCCTGTATTGCCTGCCTTGTTGCGAGCAGCATTTACCCTGTCCGCATCGATCTTGCTCTTGCGGACATCGTTGACACTGACTTTGCCCGGCTGGTCGCGGATCGTGTTCGCACGGTCGTTGCCTCTTGCTCCGACCCTGTTGCCGGCGTTCGCCACGATACTGGTCCGGAAGGCGTTGCGATCGATCTTGTTGAACTGGGCGCCGTCGAACACGATCTTGCTGCGGTCGACGTTTTTCCAGTCGACATCGTTGATGTTCACCTTGCCGTTAATGTTGTTGAGGCAATTGTTGCAGTCGATATCGACGTTGCCGTTCCAGCGCCCGCCCCATACGCCCCAGCGATTCCAGTCGACGGCGGCGGCCCACACCGCTCCCGTCACCACGCCTGCGAAAAAGGTGGCTGTTGGATAGTAGTAGTTTGGATAGGGGTCGGGATAGAAGCCGATCGGCTCGGCGACAAAGTTCGGTTCATACAGCATCTCCGGCGCGTATTGCGGAACATAGATCTTTTCGGGACTGGCGGAGACGATCACGACGTTGTCGTTCTCCTGGCTGACCTTGATCTTGTCATCGGTCTTGATGATGCCGTCGGCGACCGCTTTGTCGCGCAGTTGCTGTATGGCGATCAGAACGTCCTTCTGCTGGTAGGAGAGCGCCTCACCGAGAGACTGCGTCCAATCCAGATCCTCGCTCATCATCGTGACGATCTGCGGATAATTCAGCAGGGAAACGATGCTGCCGTCCCACGTCGTCTTCGGCTTGAGCTCGGGCTGCTTCTTCAAGGTTTCGAGGAACCGGGCCGCTTCCACGACCTGCAGCGGATAGAGCGATGCCGACGTGACGAGGGCAACGAGTTCGTCCGGATAAAGCGCGATTCGCGCCACCAATATATCGAGTTCGTCTTCGCTGAGCGGCGCCGGCGCGTCATCTTCGGCCGCGACGGGACCGGAAGCGACCGGCTCCTGCGCGGTGGCGGTCAGAAACAGATGTGGTGAAAACGGGGGGCCTGGAAAAGGCAGGAACAGGGCCGTGGCGAGCAACAATGCGTGAGGTCTAGCCATCTCAAATCCTCCTTACGGTCAGACATGGTGTGTCGGCTGTTCGCACCATACATTCAATCGCGCTTACATTCATTCCGGTGACGGGAATCGACAGCGGAAGCGTCACTGGTACCGCTGATGCACCGAGCTGCGGCGAAGCGGCCGTTCACGCCGGCATCCTCTTCGCTTCCCCCGTCCGCGGCCACAGGATCGCGGCAAACAGCAGCGCGTAGATCAAGGCTGCCGCGACATAGATGATGCGGGTGGCGAAGGATTCTGCAGCGCTGCCCGGCAGAGGCGAGACCCCGAGACCGAAGAGGATCAGGAAGATTGTCAGGGCGCCGGCAAAAACCGGAGCGTTCCTCGAGCGGCCGGCAGCACGCCCTCCAATGAGAAGGACGACGATGAGAACGATGAGGAAGATCGAGAGGAGATTGGGGCGCAGCGACAGGGCGGCATAGGCGACGGAGGCAAGCACGCCGCCGAAGAGGTTGACGAGCACGAGCCCGATCGCCGTTCGCGCGCTTGCGGCAATGTCCAGCTGCCCGAGCAGCGACGCCACCGTTATCGGAATGACCGCCGCAGCAGTCAGGTTGTCGCTCGTCAGGCAGATCACGACGGAGCCGAGAAGGATCACCGTGTTTGCTAGCGCCCGAAGCAAGGCCGGCGGTCGCCGCTCGATTGGTGCCGCCTCGACATTCCCGGAGAGCGGTTCGGGAAAGACCGCATGGGCGAACCACATTAGAACCGTGCCCGACAGCACCCCGGCGACCAGGATGGACAGGATGGAATTGGCGAGTTCCTTGTTCAGGATGCCGAGCAGAGGCACGATGATCGAAACGACGAGTACGAGAAAGACCGCGGGTCCTCCCTTTCCCGTCGACTGTGCGGCAAAGCACGCAAAATAGGTCAGCCCCAGGATCAGAAGAAAGGGCGCCGGACGGTCGCCGAGGACGTTGGTCAGAACCATCATCGCCATCCCGGCGATCAGAATGACCACCGCCGCGCCGACGGTCTTACCGAACGGCATAGGGCGCGAGCTGCCGAGCAGGAACTGGGCGGCAAAGAGCGGACCGAGGAACGGCACGATAGCCCCAGCATGGACCGCGAGCGTGAAGCCGACGGAGACCGCCAGCGCCACCCGCAACCCCTGGCGTTTCTGCGCCTCGACCGCAGGGCTCCTTTCAATTGACATAGGTCAGCACCGATTTGATGCGGATCCAGAGCGATCCCCAGGCATTGGTCACCGGGTTGTCGCCCGTATAGATGACGACCGTCGCCTGCGAGCCGTAGCGCACGCCGCCCTTGGGCCGCTGCGCCTCCTCGATGACGAGCCGGACGGGAAAACGCTGCGCCTCCTGGACCCAGCCGCTATCGTTTCGGATCGTCGGCAATCCGGTGTTCGGGTCCGTGCTGCCTTGCGATACGCCAAACCCGACGCTCTCGACCGTCGCCGGAAACAGCCGGCCGGGAAGCGCATCGAAAAGTATGTCCGCCTTGTTGCCGACGGCGACCTTCTCCAGGCTGTTCTCCTTGAAGGCCGCATTGATCCAGATGGTGCCGGCGTCGATGAAGGTCATGGCAGGCTGGCCGGCCGAGACCACCTTGCCGATGGTGAGCTGCAGGTTGGTGACGACACCGGCAGAAGGCGCGTGCACGGTCGTGCGCACCAGATCGAGCCGCGCCTTCTCCAGTCCGGCAAGAGCAGCGCGCAGTTGCGGATTGTCGTTGCCGGACGGGCCGAGTTGCTCTTTCGCCTTGGCAAGGTCGGCCTGCGCCCCCGAAACGGAAGCCTCCGCCTGATCATAAGCGGATTTGGCTGCATCGAACCGAGCCTTCGAGAAAACGCCGCGTTTCACCAGTTCGGTCGCCCGGGCATATTGATCGCGCAAATTGTCTCTGTCGGCCTGCATCTGGACAAGCTTGGCCTGCGCCGCATCGACTGATGCAGTCGATGCCCCGATCGATTGGCCCACGCTCGCAAGCGCTGCTTCGGCCTCGCTGACGGCCAGTTCATAGCGCTCGGGATCGATACGAAAGAGAACCTGATCGGCCTCGACACGGGAGTTGTCGGCAACCCCGACTTCCACGACCCGGCCGGTGACTTCGGGCGCGATGCCGACAATATAGGCCTGAACCTGAGCCTGCGAGGTCGATGGCGTCCGCCGCTCCATGAAGATGGAGAGCACGAACAGGGCGAGCGCCAGCAGGACGACGATCAGGGCGATCCTGCGCAGCGGATTGCGCGGCGTCGACGAAATGGCAGGCTCGTCCAAGTTCTCGGAAACCACGACAATATCCTTCCGAAGCGTTGCGTAAAGCGCGGAGAGTTTCAGCGCCGGACGTTTGTCACAATGGTCATGACCGGCAAGATGAAACGCAAGTAGATAACCGTAACATACGCCGTCCGACGGCTTGCCGCCGGCCCGTTGCGCGCATCAGCGAACAGATGGTGGCCGCAAAACCTGGTCGAGCGCGCCCTCTATTTCCTTCGAAAGTTCTGCGATCAGTTCCTGGTACTCGGCAACGCGCTCATTGCGCTTCGGATCGGTTGAGACGGTCCATTTCTTCAGCGCGGATTGGGCGTCGGCGAAATCTCTGCAGATTTCCCGGAAGTCTTCGCTGCGGGCAGAAAGATCGTCGATCGTCTTGATCCTGGCTGGAAACTGCCGACAGACTGCGGCCACCCCTTTGTCCATGGTTCACTCCTTGACCGCATTTGAGAGGCTGCCACTGCAAGATGTGTCGATCCCGATCTTCGTGGACGACGACCGGTTCGTGGAGTATGTTACTGTAAGATACGGTCTGGCTGATGTGACTCAACGGGGGATTGGGGACAGAGATGCAGACGTCGATACCAGCGGAGGGGTCTGCGGGGGCTCCCTCAAAACCTGCGCCTCAGGCCGACGAGATCCAGGCGCAACTTGAACGTGTCATTTCCAGCCCTGAATTTCCCGGTGTAGGTCGTGCCGCAGCGTTTCTCCGCTACGTCGTGTCGGAAACGCTGAACGGTCGGGGCAACCGGATAAAAGCCTATTCGATTGCAATCGAAGTGTTCGGCAGGGATGCCGGCTTCACCCAGGACGATCCGGTCGTCAGGATCGAGGCTGGACGGCTGCGACGGTCTCTCGAGCGTTATTATCTCGTCGCTGGGCAGCATGATCCGGTCAGGATCGACATTCCAAAGGGTGGCTATATCCCAACCTTCACCTGGTCGTCCTCGGCCTCGGCCGACACGCGCACCGAAGAACCTCGCGAAATAATACCCTCCCCGGCCCCGCCCGGGCGCTGGCGGCAGGCACGCCGGCTTTCGCTGCCAAGCGTTGCCGCCCTCGCCGCAGTCGCCATGTCGCTCTATTGGATCGGGACATGGTCGCCCGCGCCGCCGCTCGAACGGCTTGCAAGTCTGTCGCCCGATCGTCCGGCCCTCGTGGTGGCTCCCTTTGCCAATCTCGGAGAAGGCCCGGAGGCGCAGCTCTATGCTGCCGGCCTGACCGAGGAATTGATGACCATCCTGCCACGGTTCAAGGAAATCAAGGTCTTCGGGCGCGAGACCTCCAAGTCCCTTCCCGCCGATATCGGCGCATCGGCAATCCGGGCCGAATTCGGCGCGCGCTATCTCCTTGCCGGCGGGGTGCGCACGTCGGGCAAGCGTCTTCGTGTAACGGCCAGATTGCTCGATACGTCAGACGGCGAGATTCTTTGGTCGCAGAATTATGACAAGGATCTTGCATCGGGAGACCTGTTTGCGATCCAGACCGACGTCGCCAGAAAGGTGGCGACCGCGATCGCTCAGCCATACGGGGTCATGGCGCAGGTCGACGCCGCAAGTCCTCCGCCGGACGATCTGGGCGCCTATGAGTGCACCTTGCGCTTTTATGCGTATCGTTCGGAACTGAGCGTCGAGGCGCATGCGCAAGTCCGCAACTGCCTTGAGACGGCGCTTGCCCGGTTTCCGAACTACGCCACCGCCTGGGCGATGCTGTCGATCGTCTACCTCGATGAAGATCGCTACAAGTTCAATCCAACAGCAAACCAGAACGCAGCCATACACCGCGCACTCGATGCCGCCAGACGCGCAACGCAAATCGATCCGAGCAATACCCGCGGACTTCAAGCACTGATGACGGTGCTGTTCTTCGACAGACAGCTTTCTGAATCGTTTCGCGTCGGAGAACTGGCGCTCGCCACGAATCCCAACGACACAGAACTGATGGGTGAGTTCGGAACGCGGCTCGCGATCGGTGGCCAGTGGCAGCGCGGCGCAGCCCTCCTCGACCAAGCCATCGCCCTCAATCCGGGTGGTGGCGGCTTCTATCATGGAACACGGGCTCTGGCCGCATACATGCTTCACGACAACCAGACCGCGGTGCTGGAGATACGACAGGCCAATATGCAGAAGTTCCCTCTGTTCCATGCTGTCGCCGCCATCATCTATGCCGAGGCCGGCATGACGGACGAGGCCCGCCGGGAGGGAGAGGTTTTCGTCAGCATGCGGCCTGACTTCCTGCCGAACATTCTCGCCGAACTGGCGATGCGTAACATGCAGCCTGGCGATCGCGATCGGCTGATTGAAGGGCTTCGGAAGGCGGGGCTGGCAGTGCCCGATCCGGAAAAAATGGCGTCGACTGCCACGGGCACCTCGGACCCGCAACCCCGCTGATGCCGTCTCCCCGACCGTAACATACCCGATCATACGGGTAAGCCGTCTCATCTTCGCATAGTCTGACCTCGGTGCCGCGTTGAGCGCCGCGGCGATTAACGCTGCGGGCCTGATCCTTTCCGCTGCGGTTCGGGGACCGGTTCATAGATCAGGGTGGAAAATGACTTTATTCTCCAGGATCCGCATGGTTGTGCCGCTTCCCATGGCGGCTGCCCTGGCTTCCGCTCTCCTTTGGGCTTCGATCGCCGTGGCCCAGGGTACGGCACCTGTGAGCCCGCAGCCTGAAAGCGTTCATCGCTTTATCGGCATGCTCGCGGATCCCGACGTCCAGCGCTTCCTCCAGCAGCAGTCGCAAGCCGCCAAGGATGCGACAGAGCCGCCGCCGCCGGAAACGCCGAACCGCGACCCTTCATTTTCCGAATTCGCAACACGCTTCCGCGCGCACGCCGCAGGCCTTCTCGGAGCCGTCAATTCCTTTCCCTCGGAAGCGACCCGGGGCAGGAGTGCACTCGAAGGCGACATTCAGGCAAATGGCGGAACGCGGCCGATCGTCTTGATCATCGCCTTTATCGCCGCCGGATTGGCCGCGCAGTGGCTGTTCCGGTCGATCAGCGCGGGCTGGCGGTCATGGATGGCCCGCGCGCCCTATCGAACGGTTCTCGAAAGAATGACCGCGCTGGCTGCGAGGCTTCTGTGGGCGGCATGCTATGTTCTTTCGTTCGGCCTTGGCAGCATCGGCTTCTTCCTGCTGTTCCAATGGCCACCGATCATCAGAGAAATCGTCGTCGGATACCTGTTGGCGATCGTCGTCTTCCGTCTGGCGAGCGCGCTTTTCGATGTGTTTCTGGCACCCCGGGCCGAGGCAGAAAACGGCTTTCGTGTCGTCCCGCTTGGAAACGAGGCGGCCCGCCATTGGGCAAAGCGCCTGAGCTATCTCGTCGGTTGGTTTGCCTTTGGCTGGGTGACCATCCGCCTGTTGGGCACGCTCGGCTTTTCCCTCCCGGTCCGGCAGCTGGCCGCCTATTCCCTCGGCCTCGTGCTCCTTGTCATCAGTGTCGAAGCCGTCTGGAGGCGGCCATCGCAACTATCAGCCGGCCCGCCGAGGCGGATCAGTCTGCGGGTGCGGAACTGGCTGTGGACAGTCTATTTCGTCACCCTTTGGCTGCTGTGGGTGGTCGGCGCCATGCGGCTGTTCTGGATTGCGCTGGCCTGCGCGGCGCTGCCCTGCGCCATCGCCCTGACCAACGCGTCGGTCAACAATATCCTTCGCCCTTCCTCAGCCGAAGAGGGCGGCCACAAGACAGGAACGGTCGCCTCGGTGATCGTGGAGCGCGGCATCCGGGCGACACTGATCGTTGGAGCCATCATTCTGCTCGCTGGTGCGCTGGATGTGCGGCTCACTGAGATGACGACGCAGGATTCCCCGCTTCTGCGCCTGGTGCGCGGCCTTCTCAGTGCCGGGATCATTCTCATGATCGTCGATCTTGCCTGGAACATCGTGAAAGTGCTGATCGATCGCAAGCTCGGCGACACCGAGGCGACCCATGAAATCGGCAGCGAACGGGAGCGGCGGCGCCTGCGTCTCAGAACGCTGCTGCCGATCCTGCGCAACTTCGTCATGATCCTTTTTTCGGCCGTCGCCATCATGATGGCCCTGTCGTCGCTCG
Source organism: Rhizobium sp. H4 (assembly GCF_003013335.1). Taxonomy (NCBI): domain Bacteria; kingdom Pseudomonadati; phylum Pseudomonadota; class Alphaproteobacteria; order Hyphomicrobiales; family Rhizobiaceae; genus Rhizobium; species Rhizobium sp. H4. The sequence continues at coordinate 158,583 of NZ_PSOW01000011.1, read as the reverse complement.
GCGTTGAAATCGGCCCGCTGATCGCAGGCGCAGGAGTGGTCGGCGTCGCAATCGGCTTCGGGGCGCAGACGGTGGTCAAGGACGTCATCAGCGGCATGTTCTACCTGCTCGACGACGCCTTCCGCGTGGGCGAATATATCCAGAGCGGCAGCTACAAGGGCACCGTCGAGTCCTTCAGCCTGCGATCGGTCAAGCTCAGGCACCACCGCGGCGCCCTCTACATCGTTCCCTTCAGCGAGCTCGGAGCGATCCAGAACATGAGCCGCGACTGGGTGATCGAGAAGATGACGATCACCATCACCTACGATTCCGATATCGAGAAGGCCCGAAAGATCATCAAGAAGATCGGCTTGGAGCTATTCGAGGATCCGGAGTTCAAACCGACGACGATCGAGCCTCTGAAGATGCAGGGAATCGACAGTCTAGGCGACTCCGGCCTGCTCCTGCGGATGAAGGTGATGACCCTTCCCGGCCAGCAGTTCACGCTGAAGCGGCGGGCCCTCAGGATGATCCATCAGGCGTTCAACGAACACGGCATCAAGCTCGCCGTGCCCACAGTCCAGGTCTCGGGCGGAAAGGACGACGCCGTCGCTGCCGCTGCCCAGCAGACGCTCGCAGCGCACAGCGCAGCGGCCGCCGCAAACCCGGCCTGAGGGGACCTCTTTGGAAATGGCACGAAACACGAGAGCAAGGGAGGATTTGAAATGAAGATCTTGGTCAATCTATCGCACATGCTGACGACACTTGCCGTGCTGATGATGATCAGCGCGCCCGTCCTCGTTCCGGCGACGGCCGAGGCCGCCCGTCGTGGAGTGGCGGCCTGCGGCCCGAGAGGTTGCGGCGCTGCGGCTTGCGGGCCGCGCGGATGCGCTGCTGTCCGGACCCGTCCGGCATACCGACCCGCCGTTCGGCCGCCCCTTCGGCGTGGCGTCGTGGTCGTTACCCCTCGCCGCTACTGGCGTCCGGGTACCGCCATTGCCGCAGGTGCTGCCATCGGCTTCGTCGCCGGAGCTGCCGCCGTTTCATTGGCAGGTACGCCGCCTCAATCCGGTCAATGCTGGTACTACACCTCGCCCGCCAAGACGACGGGCTTCTGGGACGTATGCCCGCGCTGAGCGGCTCGCAGAAAGACCGGCGAGTCCGTCTGGTTTACTACGTCAACGCCCTCCCCACAGTGGGGAGGGCCACGATTTTCGCGTCGCGAATTTTAGAGGGCACGTTCCATGGATTTCACAGTCATCGACATCGCACTCGTCGGAAAACTTCTGCTGCTGCTTCTGATCGGCATGGGGCCGAAGATCGCCCTGGTGCCGTTTCTGGAAAAGACCCACGCTTTCGATACTGAAACCAAGGTGCGCATCGGCCGCCAGATGGTTCTGATCGCTGTCGTCACGGCGCTGATCCTATTCGCGACAGGCGCTCTGCTGATGCGGCTTCTCCACATTACCGGTGGCTCCGTCGCCGTCGCCGGTGGCATCATCCTCGCGCTTATCGCCATCAAGATGGCGTCTGGACCGACAGAGAAGCCGCACGACGAGTTCGCCGCTCCGGTCGACCCGGACAAGCTGGCCATATTTCCGCTCGCCGTCCCTTACCTGCTCAATCCCGTCGGCATCACCGTCATCATCATCGCCTCCGGCGCAGTCACCTCGATCGCCAGCGCGATACTGGTCACCGCTCTGATCCTGCTCGTCGGCGCGTTCGACTATCTGGTGTTCACCAACATCGACAAGCTCGCCAAGCGCATGAAGCCGGTCAGCATGATCGTCTCGGAGGTCGTCTTCGGCATTCTGCTGACGGCGGTCGCAGTTCAGTTGATCGTCACCGGCCTTGGCAGCCTCGGCATCATCACCCCAGCCGCCGCGCATTAAGAGGTCGGGAGATAGCTGCATATAAGGTGGAATACGCGGATACAACCTGTATAAATACAACCTGCCGCGTAAAGGTTACCGTTCGATAGATTATCCAGATACTGAAGGGCGCTTCGGCTTTATACCCTCTTCCATCGGGTGAGACCCCGCTTTAATAGACTGCCAAGGTACGCCTGATGAAACTGACTATTTTCGACTGCGATGGCGTCCTCGGAATAGCGAGGAGATTTATCTCGCTGCTGAACTCGAATTTCTGGATTCCATCGGCGCTGGTTTTGAACCCAAAGCCTACATGCAGTCATTCATGGGGCTCTCTCCCAGTATGTGGGAAGCGAAGCTTCAGAATTGCGTGGAGGCGAAAACCGGAACACCTCTTCCGCGCGATTTCTATGCTCAAATCGAGCACATATCGACAATGAGATTGGAAGCTGATTTGGCGGAAATACCGTTCGCGCGGCAAGCGATAAACAAGATCGCGACACTGCGGTGCGTAGCCTCCAGTACCCCTTCCACAAGGTTGCGTTGGAAATTGCAGCATGTTGGATTGATCGATCTATTCGACCCGCATATTTTCTCAGCTGATCTGGTCGCAAATGGAAAGCCAGCCCCGGATCTCTTTCTCCATGCAGCCACGGCGATGAACGCACTCCCGCACGAGTGCGTCGTTGTCGAAGACAGCGTCAATGGCGTCATTGCAGGCAAAGCGGCTGGCATGCGTGTCATCGGCTTTACCGCTGGCAACCATTGCTCGGCGGATCATGGTGAAAGCCTAATGCGATCCGGCGCGGATATTATTGTCGAAAACTACGACGACCTAGCAGGGGCGATTGAACGGTTCGGACGACCACGTTGAGCGTCGCTTTGCTCGGGGTATTTTCTGGTCGCATCGTCCAGCAGGTACGCTGCCCGCCTGCTGGAGCTTCGAAGTGTCGATGAGTCTGAGAGTTGGCATCAAGGATATGCAGGCTAAGGAAGTGCCCCCGCCCCCGGAGCGGCCCATGGGTGATCGCCTTTATTCGACATCGTATAGCAACTCGGACGGTTCGCTGCAGGTCAGCGTCCAAGGCTGCCAGCGGCGGCGATGATCTCCGCCGCGGTCGGGAAGATGCAAAGGCTGTTCGGTCCGTCGAGCGCTTCGAGTTGAGCCCAGCCGATAGTGCCGTTCGCATCAACCAGGAAGTGCCCGACAAGCTGAGTAGCGTGCTTCTCGAATATTGCCTTATCGGCTTCATCAAGCTCGAAGCGGTCTTTGGCGTTGAGGATCGTGTTGGCTTCCATCGGCTGTAGCGGTTCTGGCAGCTCGCCCGTTGGGTTGATGCGTGCCGCTTGGAATTGCGCCATCGTTGCGCCATATGGCCATTCGGACTGTCCGCTGCTCACATCGGGCAAGAACTCTGCATGCGGCACGCCGTAGGCGCGATGCGTGCGGCAGTCGGGGTCGCACAGAAGCGTCACCGGCGTCGGCCGGTGGCGGAAATACAGGCGGGCGCGTTCCACCGGCGTGTTGATAACGGCCACGGTCTCCAGCCCGGCGGCGCGCAGGGACGGCTGCACGCCGGCGAGCTGTTCTACCTGACGCCGGCAGAACGGGCAGTGCAGCCCGCGAAAGAAGCCGATCAAGAACGGGCGACCGCTCAAGTCGGCGAGCGAGACCGTTCCGTCGAAGTTGGCCGTGGCTAGTGCGAACGCGGGCGCGGAATCTCCAGGCTGTAGCGGGCGCTTCTGGTCTGCCATGGAATGTTTCCTTTTTCGTATTGTCCAGGTGAACGACCGAAATTCAACTGTATCACTTGTCGCAAGAAGGCCAAGCGCTCGATGTTAAGTACGGTTCGGCATGCATTCGCCGCTCCGACCGATGTCAAAGCTACCCCCGGGGACGCGCTGGGATCATTCAAAATCGTTGATGTTATCCATAAACTCTATTCGTTTGAATGATGGGTTCGCGAAGCCCATATTAGCAGCATGGACAAGGACGAACCTCCCATCGCGACCATGTCCCGGCTCAAGAAAGGAACCGAAAAATGACCACGCTCACCTATCGGGGTGGTGGCAAGAACCTCACCTCCAGCGAAGGCCGCTTCGATCTGGGCCATTATGCCCACAAGCTCGTGCTCGCCTGGACCCGCTGGCAGACTGCCCGCGAAATCGAAGCCATGCCGTTCGACGTCCGCAAGGATATTGGCTGGCCGAGCACCGACGACAGCAAACACCGGACCATGTAATGAATGCGACATTCCTCCTGAGATGAGGGCGGCGTCTGCATCTTGCAACGCCGCCTTTTTCGTGTCCGCCATCTCGTTCCCCATTCCACTTCAGCCCCTGAATTTCGGTTGACTGTAAGTTCTCTTCCGCCCCGTCGGCGCCCTCGCCCGGGACTTGACCGGTCAAATCGCGGTCAATGTCGCATATTTGCTCTTCCCGGCCGCATTTTTCCATGCCAGTGTCGCTTTCAGGACATCGGCGCGACGCATTCCGCGCAACGAATATGTCATCGTCCCTCGAGCATGGATTTCGCTATGAACAGGATGCAGATCAAGAAGCGTTCACTGGTCTTCTTTATGGTACCGCAATTCACCATGCTGCCCTTCTCGGCCGCCGTGGACACCTTGCGCATCGCCAATCGCATGCTCGGCTATCAGGCCTATACCTGGCGGCTCGCCTCCCTCGACGGGGAAAAGGTCTACTCCTCCTGCGGCATCGGCGTCGAGGCGAATTCCTCGCTCGCTGAGGAGCGCCGCCATCTCGGCGGCGAAAACCGGCCGGGCATGGTGCTCGTCTGTTCCGGCATCGATGTCGAGCAGTTCAACAACAAATCGGTCAATGCCTGGCTGCGCGAATGCTACAATCGCGGCGTTGCCGTCGGCAGCCTCTGTACGGGCGCACATGTGCTGGCCCAGGCCGGGCTCTTGAACGGCAAGCGCTGCGCCATCCACTGGGAAAACCTGCCGGGCTTCTCCGAAGCCTTCCCGCAGGCGGAGGTCTATGCCGATCTCTACGAGATCGACGGCAATCTCTATACCTGCGCCGGCGGCACCGCCTCGCTCGACATGATGCTCAATCTCGTCGGCGAGGATTTTGGCGAAAGCCTCGTCAACCGCATCTGCGAACAGCACCTGACCGATCGTGTGCGCAACCCGCACGACCGCCAGCGCCTGCCGCTGCGCGCCCGCCTCGGCGTGCAGAATGCCAAGGTGCTGTCGATCATCGAGCTGATGGAAGGCAATCTGGCCGAGCCGCTGTCGCTGATCGAGATCGCCGACGGCGCCGGCCTTTCACGGCGCCAGATCGAACGGCTGTTCCGCCAGGAGATGGGTCGCTCGCCGGCGCGCTACTATCTCGAAATCCGCCTCGACCGCGCCCGCCACCTGCTGGTGCAATCCTCGATGCCCGTCGTCGAAGTCGCCGTCGCCTGCGGCTTCGTCTCGGCCTCGCATTTCTCCAAGTGTTATCGCGAACTCTACCATCGCTCGCCGCAGCAGGAGCGCGCCGAGCGCAAGATGACCATGGCGACGGCAAGGCAGGCGGTCGCCGCCTGAGGTGGCCGCAACACAAGAAGCTGACCATTCCTTCGTCATGCTCGGCCTTGTGCCGAGCATCTGACCACGGGTTGATCGGGCAGGTCCTCGGCACAAGGCCGAGGATGACGACCAGTGGGGACAGCCCAATTTACTGCGCCGCCTCCTCCGTCATCCTGGCGTCGGAATAGACCTGGTTGCGGCCCCGGTGTTTGGCCATGTAGAGGAACTGGTCGGCGGCGTTCAAATAATTCTCGAAGGTCTCGTAGCCGCCGATCTCGGCAATGCCGATCGAAATCGTGACGCCGAGGTCCTCGTCGTCGGCGGTGACCTTCAACCGCGAGATATCCGAGCGGATCTCATCGCAAAGCTTGGTCGCAGCAGCCGAATCCATCTGCGGGAAGAGGATGGCGAATTCTTCGCCGCCAAGCCGCGAGAGAAGATTGTCGCTGCCCTCGAAGATCGTAAACAGCCGGTTCGCCACCGCCTTCAGCACCTTGTCGCCGATCTCGTGACCGTAGGTATCGTTCAGACGCTTGAAATGGTCGATATCGAGGATGGCGACTGAACTCGGGACTTTCAGCCGCAGACATTCGTTCACCAGCTTCGGGCCGTTGTCGTAGAAATAGCGGCGGTTATAGAGGCCGGTCAGGTAGTCGCAGGCCGCCGCCGCCCTCAGCTGCCGCATCTGCGCCAGAGTCTCGGCATTGTTGGCAATGCGGCATTGCAGCTCCTCAGCGACAAAAGGCCGGTAGAGGAAGTCGCTGGCGCCCGCCTTCAGGAAACTGGCTGACAGCATGCGGTCGTTGGACGAAGACACGCCGATGACACGCAGCCTGTCGGAACCAAAGCGATGGCGGATCCGCCGCGTCAGCTCGTAACCGCTCATATCGGGCATATGGTGATCAGTGACGACGAGCTCGATGTCGCTGTAAGCTTCGAGAGCGGCCAGCGCCTCGAGTCCCGAGCTTGCCTCGACGACGAGATATTGCTGCGCCTTCAGGAGGTCGACAAGAACCTGGCGTGCCGAGACGACATCGTCGACGACGAGCACCCGCGTCTTGCGGTTGGAAATCGCCCGGCGGACGGTAGCGACCAGATTGTCGAGCGCGAACTCATTGTCCTTCAACACGTAATCGATGACATTGCGCTCCATGATCCTGTTGCGCGTGTTGAGATCGAACGTGGCGGTAAAGACGATCGCCGGGATATCGTGCTCGATCGTGCAGTCGAGCGCCTCGCCATAGGGCGAATCCGGCAGGTTGAGGTCGACGACGGCCATGGTGTAGCCGTGACCGTCTTCGGCAAGCTCCCGGCGAAGCGCTTTCAGCGACGAACAGGATTTGACGGCAAGCCCAAGTTCGGTCTGGAACCGGTGGCAGAGCACGGCGGAAAACATCCGGGAATCTTCAACCAGAAGTATTTTGAGCCCGCCGGAGCGCAGCCCGATTCCATCCCGCTGAAAATCCGCTTGAAAAGCCACAGTTGCTATTCCCCCCTGCGCCCGACGGGCTCGACTCGACCCCCTCCCCGGCGGGGCGGACGATAACCGAGAGGCCTATGCGCGTGAAGGGGACAAATGTGAGCGTTACTTGTAATTGCAGAAATTCGTTGACGGTTTCCCGCCGTCATCTCCCGCGCCGTCGCGACGCCGATGCTGGAAGAGCCGTCAGGCAACCGCCCGCTCCTTGCGCATCGATTGAATTTGCAGAAGCGTATCGAGATTCTGGTTGACGCGGCAGTAGAACTCCTCGTCGATGAAGGGGCGCAGCATGAAATCATTGCCGCCGGCTTTCAGGAACCGCGCCGAAAGCAGCCGGTTCGATGAGGAGGAAACGCCGATGATGCGCAGTTCGTGCGAGCCGATATTGGCGCGGATGCGCCGCGTCAGTTCGAAGCCGTCAATATCGGGCATGTTGTAGTCGGTGATCATCAGGCCGATATCGCGATTGGCCTTCAGGATCTCCAATGCCTTGCCGCCGCTCTCGGCAACGCTGACGCGGAAATTATAGCGTTTCAGCCGGCTCGACAACAACGCGCGAGCCGTCGCGCTGTCGTCGACGATCAGCACATGGTGGCGATGATTGGTCAGGAACCGGCAGATCGACTCCGCCAGCAGATCGACCGCGAAGATATTGTCCTTGAGGATATAGTCGACGATGTCCTTGGCCATCAGCTTGTCGCGCATGCCGTCGTGGAAGGTGCCGGTGAAGACTATGGTGGGAATGGAAAGATCGACCAGATATTCGAGCGCTTCGCCGTTTTCGGCGCCGGGCAGATTGATGTTCGAGATCGCCAGCGTGATCGAATCGGAAGATTTGTCGTAGGAATATTGCAGATCCTCGAAGTTGCGGCAGATCTCGACGTCAATGTCGAACAACTCCTTGAGGCGTTTGCTGATCATCGAAGTGAACACGTTTGAATCTTCCGCGACAATAATGCGCGCGCCGGCAAACATCTCTCCGGAATATTGCATCCCCGAAATACCCAAAAACGCCATGGTAAACCTTTAATGTAAAATCCATCCCCGGCTCAAACTGATACATCAATTGATTTGACTAATCATTAATCAGCGAGAGACGGCGAAGCGTCCAGCTGGACCCGCCCGCGATTTTCTTGCAGATATGATTAAGAAATCAGGCGCCAAGCGCCGCGTTGTCCGCATCGAACGGGCTTTCGCCGACAATTGTCACGTTATAGGTCGTGAACCTTGATCTCAGCTCCGTGCTCTCTTTGGCGCAGTCGGGTCGCGGCATGGCAAGCATCTGCTTACCGACTGATCGAAGACATATCTCGTATGCGACGGCCGGAACCAGGTAGACCGGTGCGGAGATAGAGCGTCGCAACGCCGCGAGACAAGAGCTGCCTTGAACCCGTCCGGCTGGCGAAGCTCCGCAGAAGCCATTATAAGTGCGTCATCGACCCACACCTATGGGCGGATGTGCTCATGACCCAACCCGACCCGGTAATCGAATGGCTGCTCGATTCCGACCCGGCAATCCGGTGGCAGGTGATGCGCGATCTCATCGATGTCCCCGAGACGGACTGGATGGCCGAGCGGGCCAAGGTGGAGACGCAAGGCTGGGGCGCGAGGCTGCTTACCTGCCAGGACGAGGACGGCCAATGGGCGGGCGGCGCCTTTCTTCCCGCCGGTTTCGACCCTCGCGAGTGGCGGGAGCGCGGCCAGCCGTGGACGGCGACAAATTTTTCGCTATCGCAACTGCGGGAATTCGGTCTCGATCCCGCCTGCGAGCGGGCCAGGCGCACCGTCGCATTGATCGGCACCAATGCCCATTGGGAGGAAGGCGGTCAGCCCTATTGGAACGGCGAAGTCGAGGAATGCATCAATGGTCGCACCGTCGCCGACGGCGCCTATTTCGGTATCGACGTCTCCTCCATTGTCGAGAAGCTGACCGGCGAGCGCCTCGAGGACGGCGGCTGGAATTGCGAACGGTGCAACGGCTCCATTCGGTCGTCCTTTGCCAGCACCATCAACGTGCTGGAAGGGCTGCTGGAGTTCGAGCGAGCGACCGGTGGTACGCCGCAATCCCGGGAGGCGCGCAGAACGGGCGAGGAATTCCTGCTCAAGCGCGACCTTTTCCGGCGTCTCGGCACCGGCGAGCCAGCCGACGAACGCTTCCTGCGCCTCCTGCACCCGAACCGCTGGCGCTACGACATCCTCCGCGCCCTCGATTATTTCCGGTCAAGCACCCTCCTGACCGGCTCCACCCCCGATCCGCGCCTCGGCGAGGCGATCGCCCATCTTCGCATCCGCCGCCTTCAGGACGGCAGATGGCCGCTCGACTGGACCCTGCCAGGGCGCGTCTGGTTCGAGATCGACGAGGGAGAAGGTCAGCCCTCGCGCTGGATCACGCTCCGGGCGATGCGGGTGCTCCGATGGTGGGATGCCCACGCCTCAATCAATACCTGACGCCAAGCCCAGCAAGAGCAAGGCATGCGCCTCGACCGCGCGCAGCAATTCGGCGCAGCCCACCATTGCCCCATCCCCGCAGGTCTTTATGCGCAGCAGCCGCCCTCCGCCGCTGACGGACCGCAGCAGGCTGCAGCCTTTCTGGTCTCCTCGGCGAGCCAGCGGTCGCGCGGCTTGCAGCTTGCCGGCCGCGGCGAAAGATCGACATGCACGGCCCCGCCACGCAAAATCGGCATTGCCGCGCAATAAAGCTGCATCGGCCGCACGCCGTCGCTGACTTCGAAGGTAAGTTTGGCCGAACCGTCGAGCTGCACATGCTCCGTCACCTTGCGAATGATCGCAAGGAATTTGCCGGCCGGCATATGCGTGCGCTCACCCTCGGCGATGTCCCAGAGCTGGATGAAGATCTCAGTCCAGGCCTCGGGATTGGCACCGCAATCAAGCGCCGAGAATTGGCCCGCCTTGACCTCGGTGATATGATAGCCCGGCTTCACCCGCCGGCCATCGTAATGGAAAACCAGCGTCGCGTCCTTGTCGCCGGAGAGCGCATCAAGCAACAGGCCGAGACTGATCTCCTCCGCCTGGATTTTATTGTTGTCGATGGCGTTCATCTGCGCTAATCCTTGTTTCAACGATTCAAGGATTATTGAAATATGGATCAACGTCAAGCCCTCGCCGCGTTCGGAGCGCTTTCGCAGGAAACCCGCCTCCACATCATTCGCATGCTTGTCGTCTCGGGTCCTGACGGAATGGCGGCGGGCTCCATCGCCGAAAAGGCGGAGGTTTCGCCGTCCAACGTCTCCTTCCACTTGAAGGAGCTGGAACGAGCCGGGCTGATCGCCCAGCAGCGTGAATCGCGCTCAATCATCTACACCGCCAATTACGAGGCGCTTGGCGGCCTGATCCGTTTTCTGATGGAGGATTGCTGCGGAGGGAACGCCGAGATCTGCGCGCCCGCCGCCGCCGTCGCCGCATGCTGTACACCTGCAACCAAGGAGGAACTGCAATGACCACAGATCGCGTTTACAATGTGCTCTTTCTCTGCACTGCCAATTCTTCGCGCTCGATCCTGGCCGAGTCGATCCTCGAGACCGAAGGCAAGGGCCGGTTCAAGGCCTACTCCGCCGGCAGCCAGCCGAGAGGCGAAGTCAACCCGTTGGCGCTGAAGGAGCTGCAGGCGTTGGGTTATCCCGCAACCGGCTTTCGCTCGAAGAGCTGGGACGAATTCGCTAAGCCCGATGCACCTCAGATGGATTTCATCTTCACCGTCTGCGACACCGCCCACGGCGAAGCTTGCCCTGTCTGGATCGGCCATCCGATGACCGCTCACTGGGGCGTCGAGGATCCGGCCGCCGTCGAGGGCAGCGAGGTCGAGAAGGGCCGCGCCTTCGCCCAGGCCGCCCGTTTCCTGAAAAACAGGATCATGGCCTTCCTCAGCCTGCCCTTGGCCTCGATCGACAAGCTGGCGCTGGAAGCGCACCTGCGCCAGATCGGCGCGATGGAAGGCACGACGGCAAAACCGACAGGAGCCGGCTGATGGCGCCATATGATCTATCGCGGCGACTGGTCGCGGAGGCGCTCGGCACCGCCATGCTGGTCGCAACAGTGGTCGGCTCCGGCATCATGGCGACATCGCTGACTACGGATGTCGGCCTCGCTCTGCTTGGCAATACGCTGGCGACCGGCGCGATCCTGGTGGTGCTGATCACCGTGCTGGGGCCGATTTCCGGCGCCCATTTCAACCCGGCCGTCTCGTTGATCTTCACCATATCGGGCTCGCTGCCGAAACGCGACCTTGGCGGCTACGTGCTGGCGCAGTTTGCCGGCGGCGTCGCCGGCACGATCTGCGCCCATCTGATGTTCAACCTGCCGCTGTTGGAACTGTCGAGCAAGGTCCGCACCGGCGGCGCGCAATGGTTTTCCGAGGGGATTGCGACCTTCGGCCTCGTCGCGGTCATTCTCGCCGGCATCCGCTTCGAGCAGAAAGCCGTTCCATGGCTGGTGGGACTCTACATCACCGCCGCCTACTGGTTCACCGCCTCGACCTCGTTTGCCAATCCGGCCGTGGCCTTCGCCCGCTCCCTAACCGACACTTTCTCCGGCATCCGCCCGGTCGACCTGCCGGGCTTCTGGCTTACCGAAGTATCAGGTGCGGTCGCAGCCTTCTTTCTGTTCACCTGGCTGCTGCAGCCAGCCGCGTCATCGTCATCAACCCTATCCTCCGAGGCGAAACTATGAACGTCACCATCTACCACAATCCCGCTTGCGGCACGTCGCGCAACACGTTGGCGATGATCCGCAATGCCGGAATCGAGCCTGATATCATCGAATACGTCAACACCCCGCCATCGCGTGCTGAGCTGGTCAAGATGATCGCCGATGCCGGCCTGACCGTGCGCCAGGCCCTGCGCGAGAAGGACACGCCCTACGCCGAACTCGGCCTCGGCAATCCCGATCTGAGCAACGATCAGCTGCTCGACGTCATGCTCGCCCACCCGATCCTGATCAACCGGCCCTTCGTCGTCACCCCGCTAGGCACGCGCCTGTCGCGCCCCTCCGAGCTGGTCCTGGAAATCCTGCCGGATACGCACAAGGGCGCCTTCACCAAGGAAGACGGCGAGAAGGTGCTCGATGCCGAAGGCAAGCGCATTGTCTGACCTTCCAGCGACTTCACCGGCCCATCTTCACCAGCCGGATCTGGAGGCCCTGCGGCCGCCCTTCTCGACGCACAAGCCGCGCATCCTCATCCTCTACGGCTCGCTGCGCGCCGTATCCTACAGCCGTCTCCTGGCGCATGAGGCATCACGCCTGCTCGAGCACTTCGGCTGCGAGGTGCGGATCTTTGATCCCGAAGGTCTTCCCCTTCCCGACGGAGCTCCGGTCGCCCATCCGAAGGTGCAGGAGTTGCGCGAGCTCTCTGCCTGGTCGGAAGGCCAGGTCTGGGTCAGCCCCGAGCGACACGGTGCAATGAGCGGGATAATGAAAGCGCAGATCGACTGGATACCGCTGTCGGTGGGTTCGGTCCGGCCGACGCAAGGCAAGACGCTCGCCGTCATGCAGGTATCGGGCGGATCGCAGTCGTTCAATGCCGTGAACCAGATGCGCATCCTCGGCCGGTGGATGCGGATGATCACCATTCCGAACCAGTCGTCGGTGGCAAAGGCTTTCCAGGAGTTCGACAGCGACGGGCGCATGAAGCCCTCATCCTATTACGACCGCGTCGTTGACGTCTGCGAGGAACTGGTGAAGTTCACATGGCTGACGCGCGATGCCTCGGCCTATCTCACCGACCGCTACAGCGAGCGCAGGGAAGAAGCCGACAAGCTTGAACGACGTGTGGGTCTCAAATTCATATGACCCCCGCCGCTTCCGAACGGCCGCCGGTTGCCGCCATCCTCGCGCTCGGTCTGACGCAGGTCATTGGCTACGGCACCCTCTATTACAGCTTCAGCATCCTGGCGCCCGAAATGGCGCGCGGGCTCGATTGGTCGGCGGAATGGATCTTCGGCGCGCTGTCGGCGGCGCTGCTGATCGGCGGCCTGGCGGCACCCGCCATGGGCAAGTGGATCGATCGCTTCGGCGCCGGCCGGATCATGACCTTTGGCTCGGCGATTGCGGCAATCGCCCTTGCCGGCTGCGCTTTTGCTCCCGGCAAGGTCGCCTTCGTCATCGCCCTGATCGCCGTCGAGACGGCGTCGAATCTCGTGCAATATGGCGCAGCCTTTGCCCTGCTGGTTCAGATAAGGCCGCAGGTGGCCCAGCGCAGCATCACCTATCTCACGCTGATCGGCGGTTTCGCCTCGACCATCTTCTGGCCGATCACCACGGCGCTGCATGCGCACTTCTCCTGGCAGAGCGTCTATCTCATCTTCGCCGCGATCAATCTGCTCGTCTGCCTTCCCATTCATGCCTGGCTGGCGCGCAGTGCGGGCCATGACAGCACGAGCGAGAAGAGCGCTGCGACGAGGCCTATCGAATCCAGCCTTCCCGCCGCCGCGCGCGCGCCGGCCTTCATCCTGATGGTCACCGGCTTTGCGCTGGAAAGCTTCGTCAACGCGGCACTTCTGGTCCATATGGTGCCCGTCATGTCGGCGCTCGGACTCGGCGCCATGGCCCTAATAGCCGGCACGCTTTTCGGACCCTCGCAGGTGCTGAGCCGCTTCATCAACATGGTCTTCGGCGGCAGCCTGCCGCAGCTCACGCTCGCCGTCATCTCCGCCGTGCTGCTGCCGGCGGCTCTTGTCATTCTCCTCCTCACCGCCCCGTCCGTTCCCGGCGCGGTGGTCTTCGCCGTGATCTTCGGCCTCGGCTCCGGCCTCAGCAGCATCGTGCAGGGAACGCTGCCCTTGGCGCTCTTCGGCAGCGAAGGCTATGGCCAGCGGCAGGGAAAAGTGATGTCGGCCCGCCTCGTCATCTCCTCGGCGGCGCCTTTCGCGCTGGCCTTCCTGATGGGCAATATCGGCGTATCCTGGTCGCTGTCGATCACTGCCGCGCTCGGCGCCGCGGCCGTGGCGGCATTCCTCGCCATCCGGCCGCTGATGCGGATGTCCGCACCGGCGCAAACGGCACTGGCGCGCGGACGGCCGTAGCCCCACGGGGCCGCAGCCTTATTTAACGACGGCGGAGCCCTTGATGATGTCGATCGTCTCGCCGCCATCGAGGCCGATGCGGTCACCGTCGGGCGTCGTCATGAAGCAGCCAGAAGTGCAGAGATTTTCCGAAGCCCCGGCATCGACGACGACCTCGACGCGCTGGCCGCCCTCAGTGATGACGAGCACCACGGCTGCAGGATCGGTGTTGGTGACGGATGCCGCATGGGCCGCCGGCGCGGCAAGCAGCGGGATAAGCAGAACGGCGGCAAATCTTGCCATCATGTGCGGCGGCGCGGGTGCGCCCTCCCCTCGAACGATCGGTGCTGCCCTCGGCAGCGATCCCGATGCGAGGGATCATGCACATAGACCTGTGAATGATGGCTGAATGAGCCGTTCAGCTCTTCAGACTGGCCTCGGCGGTGCGGCCGCGCAGCTGTCGCACCCGATGTTCATCGTCGCCGGCAGCCCCGTCCGCGGAACTGGGCCTGACGTCCCTGCCCTCGTTCGCGATGGCCGCGGGCGCCTCGCGGTGGATGGTCAGATCGCTCTGCGGCAACGGGATCTCGATGCCCTCGGCCTTGAAGCGCTGGAGGATCTCGATCCTCAGATTGTTGCGCACCGTCATGCTGTCGCCCATGTCAGCGAGGAAGAAGCGCAGCTCGAAATCCAGCGAATAGGGGCCGAAGCGCAGGAATTCGACATGCGGTTCCGGATTGCGCATGACGAGCGGAACCTTGGCCGTCAGTTCCAGCAAGATGTCCATCACCTTCTGCGGATCGGCGTCGTAGCTGACCGAAACTGGAATTTCCGAGCGGCCGATCTTATTGCGATGCGTCCAGTTGCCGACCAGGCCGTTGATCAGCTCGGAATTCGGCACGATGATCGACTGCTTGCGGAAGGTTTCGATCTCGGTAGCGCGCACCGAGATGCGCTTGACGATGCCTTCGGCCGTGCCGGAAACCACATGATCGCCGACCTTGAACGGCCGCTCCACCAGCAGGATCAGGCCGGAGACGAAGTTGGAGACGATGTTCTGCAAGCCGAAACCGATGCCGACCGAGAGCGCCGAGGCAACGAGCGCAAAGCTCGACAGATCGATGCCGGCGGCCGAAACGCCGATGATCGCCGCAATGCCGACGCCGAGATAGCCGATGCCCGTCTTGACCGAATTGCGCACGCCGAGATCGACATGGCTTCGCGCCATGACATTGCCGTCGAGCCAGCGCTGCAACCAGCGCGTCAACAGGTAGACGCCGGCAAACAGCAGAATGCCGGTACAGATGCCGAGCAGCGAGATGCTGATGCCGCCAAGCTTGACCTCGGTAAACAGCCGGTAGGCGATCAGCTGCAGGTCCTGCACATGGAATCCCCAGAGCAGCAGGATCAGCGGGATGCCGACGAGCAGCGCCACCGCATAGATCGCAAGGCCGACGAGCAAGCCGACCTGGTCGATCGCCACCGGCCCGAGATTGAAGCGGCGCGTCAGGAAGCGCGCGAAGAAGGTATCGCCGAAGCTCTCCTGCCGCGAGATCGCCTTGCCTGAGAGCAGGCCGACATACATGGTGGCGACCACTGCGCCCGTGATGATGAGCTGCGTCGCGACGAAGCGCGCCAGCCCGACATAGCCTGAGAGCGCCGTGACGATGAGGCCGGCGCCGACGACGCGCAGGATGATCGCCATGCCGCGCGGCCAATGCCGGCCCGGCGCATCCGGATCGCCGCTTCTTGCCAGTATCGGCTTGCCGAAGGAGGCAGCGATCAGGATCACGCCAATGATGAGCGCAGCGATCAGGCTCCTGACCACCGTCAGCACCAGTGGCGAACCCATCGCCTCGCTGACCGTGCCGAACAGATAGTCGAGCCCGTTGACGACAGCCATCGCCAGCAGGCAGTAGCCGATCGAGCGGGCGCCGAGATTGGAAAGCTTCACCAGCCGCCAACGCGGTTCGCGCGGCGCGAAGATGGCGTTGACGAACCGGCCGACGAAATAGACGAGCCCGATCGTGCCGAACAGCGCGCCGATGACGGGTGCGATATCGGGCCTGAGCACATTGAAACTATTGAGGAAGAAGAACGAGGTGACGAGCAGCACCGCAAGCGCCAGGGTGCGGATCAACGTCGACCAGAAGGCAATCGACAGCCGGCCGATATAGGACGGGTTCTCGACCGCCTCATCGCGGCGCAGATATGCGCCAAACAGCCGGTAGCTGCCGGAGAGCAGAATGAGCGCCGAGGCGAGCGACAGGAAGATCGCCGCAAACAACGGGAAGCGCTTGAACTTCCAGACGAAGGCGGCCCAGCTCGACAGGGCCTGCGAGAATTCGCTGACCTCGTGCACGAAAGCGCCGGCGGCATCGTCGAGCACCGAGACGGAGATTTCGGTGCGTCTGAAAAGCGTATCGGCAAAAAGCCGTCGTCGCATCTCGATAATTTCGTTGACAAGCTTCGTCACCGCGATCGACAGGTTTTCGGCGTCGCCTGTCACCGCATTGATCTGCGCACGCTCGGCGGCAAGCGCATTGCGCTCCTGGGTGACGATCTCAGCCTCGGGCGGCTGTCCATCCTTCGGCGCATCGCCGATCTCGCCAAGGCGGTTTTTGATCTGATCGAAACGCGGCCTGAGATTGACCGAGATAGTGATGACGGCGCGGCTGAGTTCGTCGGCCTTGGCCGCAATCCCGACCAGTGCATCGTCATTATCGGCGTTCTGCTTGACGCTGTCCTGAAGCGAACCAAGCTGGACTTTCGCCTTTTCGAGTTCCTTCGCCGCCTGATCGGATGGCGTATCGACAATCGGCGTCTCTGCCGCCGCCTGCGTCTGCGGCTCCTGCGCCAAGGCTGCAGCACTCTCGAAATGCGCCCCGGCAAACGCCAGCGTCATCAGAAGAATTGTGCGAAGCAGGATCGTTCTCAGCCGCAAAAGCGCCTCCGGGAAGGTTGTCGTCGGGATAGAATGTCAGCTTTTCATTGCAAACAAAGGCGACAGAAAGGCGGAAGATGCCTAAAGCGCCTCGCAGCGAAATCGAACCGATGCATGAAAGCACTCAGAAGCCGGCGCCGGGCCGGGAGAGATAGTCGCGCTCCGCAGCCGTCGCCTCCCGTCCGACGATAGCATTGCGGTGCGGAAATCGGCCATAGGCGGCGATCACGTCGCGATGCCGGATGGCATAATCGAGATATTCCGCGTCGCCAAGCGCCGTGAACAAGGCCACCGAACGTTCCTGCTCGTCGAGGTTTTCGGCATGTTCGAACGGCAGGTAGAAGAAGGTGCGACAGGCGACCTCGACCGCCTTGTCGGCGCCGGCCGCAAGCGCGAGCTTGGCTTCCCGCAACGCCAGTCCGTCAGTTGCGAAGGCGAGCGGCGTGCCGCGATAGATGTTGCGGGGGAACTGGTCGAGCACGATGACCGCCGCCAGCCGGCATATCGGATCGGCCCGCCACTCGTCACTGATGCCTGCGGCCAGCGCCAGATGGGTATCGCGGAAAACATCGCGGATCTCCACGTCGAGTTCCGGCGGCGGCTGGAACCACAGCTCCCGGCCGCATCGAACGAACCAGAAATCATAGACTTCACGCGGCGTGCGGATCGTCGTCATGTCTGTCCTCCCCTTGCGTCAGGTTTGATGATGCGATGTCAGTAAGCTATTGCGGAAAAGGACAATGCTGTGCCGTGCGGCCCCTGCCGGCACCTCTCCCCGAGGGTAGAAGAGACTCGTGACAACGTCTCGATTCCCCGTCTCCCTTCGGAAGAAGGTGCCCCTAGGGCGGATGAGGGGGCGGCACGCCCTGCACCACATATCCTACTTCCCCTCATGCAACGAAAACACCAGCGTCGCCCTCGTTCCGTCATGACTGGGATCATAGGCGAAATCCGATTTCAGGCTGGCGGCCATCGCCGTCAATATTCGCGTCCCGAGCCCCGTCCCTCTGGCCGGGCTCTCGGGATCAAACCCCACGCCGTCATCCTCAACGATGACCCTCAGCACCTCTTCCGTCTGGTCGACACTGACCCGGATCTCACCCGTCACGCTGTCCGGATAGGCATATTTGAAGGCATTGGTGACGAGTTCGCTGACGATCAGCCCGAGCGTGATAACCTTGTCGGTTGCCAGATTGACGGGTGCGGCAGTCAGCATGATGCGATGCGGCCGCTTGTCGTCACGCATCGACGCTTCGAGTTCGGTCAGCAGGCTGTTCAGATATTCATCGAGCTGCACCGATCCGACCTGCCGGTTTGTATAGAGCCGGCGGTGCACGCTGGCGATGGCGTTGATGCGCATCTGCGTTTCGTGCAGAGCATCGATCGCCACCTGGTCCTTGGTCATCGAGGATTGCATGCGGATCAACGCACCGACCAGCCCGAGACTGTTGGCAATGCGGTGATTGACTTCGGCAAGCAGCATCTCGGCGAGATCGCGCTGCTGGCGGATCACCTCCTGCGCCTGCGCCGTCTCGCGGCGAAAACGCGTCCGCTCCAATGCCTGTTCGAGAGCAGCCGCGAGCAGATCAAAATAATCGGCCGAAATCCCCTTCAGCACGTAGTCATCGGCACCCGCCTTCAGCGCCGCGACCGCGATGCTGGTATCATCTGAACCCGTCGCATAGATGACCGGCGGATGATCGGGCATCGCTGTGATGCAGGGCAGAATGTCGAGGCCGGTTTCGTCAGCCAGCACGTGATCGAGCACGACGGCATCGATTCCGCCTTCGCCGAGCCTCGCCAGACCGGCAGCGCCGTTCTTAGCCCACTCGACCGAAAAGCCGCGCCTAAGCAGGTTTTTCTGCATCAGCAATGCCAGCCCCTCGTAGTCGTCGATATAGAGGATGTGGATCAGGCCGTCCGCATCGCCGCTAGAATTGCTCATTCCGTCTCCCGGCGTTCTCCCGCAGCGACGACGGACCGCAAGCGTCCGACTCGTCCGCATGGCAATGTCGTATTGCATCGATCGCCCGAGGTAAACAGCCGTTATCCCTCGCTCTTGTCGCAGGCTGCGCACAAGGACGATATTGGAAAACCGGCATCGACAGCGGCTTGATAAGCTCCGTCGGCAGGGTTAGTTTTTCCGGAATTTCCGATGACCCGAAACTTCCGCTCCCGCCTCCGCCGGCAATTGCATGAAGCGCAGCGACGAGACGACCCCGATCGCTCCGACCAAGACGAAGGCCCAGCGGAAGTCGGCAAGAACGGGCGTCTCGGCGCCTCTGAGAGCCGCCGCGATGTTGAGCACGGCGGCCGCCACGGCCACGCCGAGCAGCATCGACACCTGCTGCAGCATGCTCGACAGCGTCGAGGCCGAGCTTCGCTGCGCCGGGCCGATATCGGCGAAAGCCAGCGTGTTCAGCGCGGTGAATTCCATCGACCGCGACAGGCCGGCAAGAAAAAGCAGCGCATGGATCAAAAACTGCGGCGTGTCAGGCGTCAGAAACCCGCAGGCGACGATCGAAAACGCCGCGATTAGCCCATTCAGCACAAGCACCGTGCGGAAACCGAACAAGCGCAGGAGCGGCGTCGTCACCGTCTTCATGCCGAGATTGCCGAGGAAATAGACGAGCAGATAAGTGCCGGCGGCAATTGAACTCAGCCCGAAACCGAGCTGGAACAATAGCGGCAGCAGGAACGGCGTCGCATTGACGGCGACCCTGCAGGCCGTGCCCGCCGACAGCGTCGACATCGAGAAGGTCTGTACGCGGAAGGCCGAAAGGTCGAGAAGCGGATTGTCGACTGCGAGGAAATGCCGCGTCGCCATGACGGAGAGCACGATGCCGGCTGCGAGCATGGATATGACCGGCAGGAGCCCGCCTTCCCATTTGACCGAGAGTTCCAGGGCGGCGAGCAGGAAGGTGAGCCCTACCGCACTAAGCACGAAGCCAACGAGATCGAGACGGCCGGTGTCGGCTTCGCGCTGCTCCGGCACGAAGCGCAGCACCAGTCCCATGCCGAGAATACCGATCGGGATATTGATGAGAAAATTCCAGTGCCAGCTGGCATAGGTGGTGATGAAACTCCCGAGCACGGGGCCGATCACCGGCGCGGTCAGCGCCGGCCAGGTGATCAGCGCAATCGCCTGGACGAGTTCGGACTTGCGGGCGTTCTTCAGCACGATGATGCGCCCGACCGGCGTCATCAGCGCGCTGCCCGCCCCCTGGACGGCGCGCCACAGCACGAATTCCATAAGGCTGCCGGACAGCCCGCAGAACAGCGAGGCGCCGGTGAAGACGCCGATCGACATCAGGAAGACACGGCGCGCGCCGAAGCGATCGCCGAGCCAGCCCGACAGCGGAATGAAGGCCGCCATCGTCAGCATATAGACGGTGATGCCGATGCTCATCGACACCGGCTGCACGCCGAAGCTTGCCGCCATCTGCGGCAACGAGGTGGCAACGATCGTACCGTCGAGAATCTGCATGAAGAAGGAGACGGCAACGACCAGCGCCACGATCTTCGCCTGGCGGCCGCTTGCCGCCTCTTGCCGGTTCTCGCTTGTCTCTGCCGTGGTCATCGATCTCACAATGCGAATTGTCGGCGCGGCGGGAAACTGGAAGGAGCCGATCGGAGGATCTGCCGCGGGAAGCGCGCGAACGACGCCGCGCGTTGGCTGAATACGCCCGTTGCATCAGGCCGGAAAGGCTAAATCTTGCAGTGGGACAGAATATTCCCGATACGGCCGGCAGTCGGCCCAAAGAAAAAGCCCCGCCGAAGCGAGGCCAAGTTTGAACCCTCCCGGGAAAACAGGAGCGGCGTCGACTCCATATCCTGCGGCCCATATCGCCGCGAGGCCAGATTTCGTCCCATTGGTACGCCTGCCGCAGAAATTTCCCGGATTTTCGGAAATAGAGGGCCGGACCCGCTGCCGCCGACCGACGCGGCGCGTGCGCTGCAGCGACGATTGTGCCTTGCAATGTTTATAAAAATGCGTATCACTAAACATATTGCTAAACATGATGATTGAGGAGTTCATGTGAGCATTCTCTAAAACGGGTGAACATGCGACGCCGGCGGGGAGCCGGCATTGGTTCTGGGAGGAACTTATGCAGAAAACATCGAAAGCCCTTCTTGGGCTGTCCGCGGCATTCGTCATGTCGTCGGCATTGCCCAATCTCGCCAAAGCCGATGAACTGACGCTGTGCTGGGCCGCCTGGGACCCCGCCAATGCGCTGGTCGAGCTGTCGAAGGACTTCACCGCCAAGACTGGCACGCAGATGAAGTTCGAATTCGTTCCCTGGACGAGTTATGCCGACCGCTTCCTCAACGAGCTGAATTCCCATGGCAAGCTCTGCGACCTCATTATTGGCGACAGCCAGTGGATCGGCGGCTCGGCCGAGAACGGCCACTACGTCAAGCTCAACGACTTCTTCGGCAAGGAAGGCATCAAGATGGATGACTTCGTGCCGGCGACGGTCGTCGGCTACTCGGAATGGCCGAAGAACACGCCGAACTACTGGGCGCTGCCCGCCATGGGCGATGTCGTCGGCTGGACCTACCGCAAGGACTGGTTCGAGAAGCCGGAACTGCAGAAGGAATTCAAAGCGAAATACGGCCACGATCTCGCAGCCCCGAAGACCTACGACGAACTGAAGCAGATCGCCGAGTTCTTCCAGAAGCGCGAGATCGACGGCAAGACCGTCTACGGCGCCTCGATCTATACCGAGCGCGGTTCCGAAGGCATCACCATGGGCGTAACCAACGTGCTTTACGACTGGGGCTTCCAGTACGACAACCCGAAGAAGCCTTACGATATGGAGGGCTTCGTCAACTCGGCCGACGCGGTCAAGGGTCTCGAATTCTACAAGTCGCTCTATGATTGCTGCACTCCGCCCGGCAGCTCCAACGTCTATATGGTCGAATCCGCCGACGCCTTCAAATCCGGCCAAGTCGCGATGCAGATGAACTTCGCCTTCACCTGGCCCGGCCTCTACAAGGACGAGAAGGTCGGCGGCGACAGGATCGGCTTCTTCCCCAATCCTGCTGAAAAGGCGCATTTCGCCCAGCTCGGCGGCCAGGGCATTTCTGTGGTGTCCTACTCCGACAAGCGCGACGCCGCCCTGCAATACATCAAGTGGTTCGCACAGCCCGAAGTGCAGGCCAAATGGTGGGAGCTCGGCGGGTTCTCCTGCCTGAACTCCGTCGTCAACGCGCCGGATTTTACCAAGAGCCAGCCCTATGCCCAGGCCTTCCTGGACTCGATGGCGATCGTCAAGGACTTCTGGGCCGAGCCGAGCTACGCCTCGCTGCTACAAGCCATGCAGAAGCGCGTCCATAACTACGTGGTCGCCGGCAACGGCACCGCCAAGGAAGCGCTCGACGGCCTGGTGAAGGACTGGAGCGACGTCTTCAAGGACGACGGCAAGATCTAGTGCCGGACGACGCGACAGTCGGCATCCTTCTGCGCGCCATCCTGACTAGGATGGCGCCCGGATCGGCAGACGAGCCGGGCCGCCAGATCTTCCGTATCCCTATAGACCGGGTGAAAAATTGACCATTTCCCATTCCTCCATTGTCGAGAAGGCGGCCGATGCGACAGCAAGGGCAACGCCGGTCTCGGTCGCCAGGCGCGTTCGCGGCCTCTCCGACAGGGCGATCGCCTGGCTGTTCATTGCGCCGGCCATCACCTTGCTGTTGGCGATCAATATCTTCCCGCTGCTTTGGGCGGTCTATCTCTCCTTCACCAATTACCGCGCCAACCGGCCCAATGCGCCGGTCCAGGGCGTCGGCCTTGGAAACTACGAACGCGTTCTCAACGATCCCGATATCTGGCAGGCGATGCAGACCACTGCGCATTTCGTCTTCTGGACGATCGTGCTGCAGACGGTGATCGGCTTTACACTCGCATATCTCATCGACCGCAAGTTCCGCGGCCATGCCTTCTGGACGACGATCATCCTGATCCCGATGATGCTGTCGCCCGCCGTGGTCGGCAATTTCTGGCGCTTTCTCTACGAGCCGCAGATCGGGCTCTTCGCCTATGCCGTCTCGCTGGTATCAGGCGTTCCGACCTCAGATATCCAGATGCTCGGCAACGTCACACTGGCGCCCTGGGCAATCATCATCGTCGATACCTGGATGTGGACGCCCTATGTGATGCTGATCTGCCTCGCCGGCCTGCGCTCGATCCCCGACTATATCTACGAGGCGGCAGAGGTCGACCGTGCCTCGCCATGGCGCCAATTCTGGTCGATCACGGTGCCGATGGCCCTGCCCTTCATCATGCTCGCCGTGCTCTTCCGCGGCATCGAGAATTTCAAGATGTTCGACATGGTGACGCTGCTCACCGGCGGCGGGCCGGGTTCGGTCACCGAGGTAGCCTCGATCACGCTGAAGCGCGCCGCCTTTGAAAGCTGGGCGACCGGCCGGGCTTCGGCCTTCGCCATCGTCCTCTTCGTCGCGGTGTTCGGCCTCGCCAACATCTATGTCAAGGCATTGAACAAGGTGAAGCAACGATGAGCGCCGCCAACTCCGCCCATTCGGTCGTCGTACCGAGCCTGTCCAGCAAACGCATCGCCGGGACGATCGTCGTGCTCTACGCGCTGATCACCCTCATCCCGCTCGTCTGGATCTTCCTGACCAGCATCAAGTCGCCGCCGGATTCGATCAGCTATCCTCCGAAGATCGTCTTCACGCCGTCTCTCGAAGGCTATTGCAACCTGTTCACGACGCGCACCCGGCAGACCCCTGACTATATCGCTTCGCTGCCGGCTCCGGTCGGCGCCTGTGATGAGGTGACGCGCAAGCGCAACATGGTTATCGCCGGTCCGTCGAATTTCTTGCCGCGCTTCGTCAATTCGCTGGTGATCGCCTTCGGCTCCACCTTCCTCGCAGTCTTCCTCGGCACGCTCGCCGCCTATGGCTTCTCCCGCTTCAAGATCCCGCTCGCCGACGACCTGCTGTTCTTCATCCTGTCGACGCGAATGATGCCGCCGATCGCCGTCGCCATCCCGGTCTACCTGATGTACCGCGAGCTCGGCCTGTCGGACACGGCCCTGGGCATGATCCTGCTCTACACTGCCGTCAACGTCTCGCTCGCCGTCTGGCTGCTCAAAGGCTTCATCGACGAGATCCCGCGCGAATACGAGGAAGCGGCCATGATCGACGGCTATACCAGGCTGCAGGCCTTCCGCAAGGTCGTGCTGCCGCAGGCAACCACCGGCATCGCAGCGACCGCGATCTTCTGCCTCATCTTTGCCTGGAACGAATATGCCTTCGCCGCCCTGCTGACCTCGGGCGAGGCCCAGACCGCACCGCCCTTCATCCCGACGATCATCGGCGAAGGCGGGCAGGACTGGCCGGCCGTTGCCGCCGGCACGACGATCTTCCTGATCCCGATCCTCGTCTTCACCATTTTATTGCGCAGGCAGCTGCTGCGCGGCATCACCTTCGGAGCCGTCCGCAAATGAGCCACCTGATCGAAACACGCACCCGCACCCCTGCCCGCCCGAAACGGTCATTCTTTCTGCGCCGCCGCCCGATGGAAAACATCGCAACCGTGCTGATCGGGCTCGGTTTCCTGATGCTGTTCCAGCCCTTCCTGCTGGTGCTCTACACCTATTCGCTGGTGACCCTGCTCTTGGGTACCGTGATGTTCATCATCGTTTCGAAGTTCCCGGAGTGAACCATGGCGGACATCCGTATTGAAAATCTCCGCAAGGAATTCGGCAGCTTCGTCGCCGTTCAGGATTCGAGCTTCACCGTCCATGACGGCGAGTTCCTGGCGCTGCTCGGGCCTTCCGGCTGCGGCAAGACGACGACGCTTCGTATGATCGCGGGGCTCGAACTGCCGACAAGCGGCAGGATCTATCTCGATGGCGAGGACGTCACCTTCAACCGCGCCAGCGCCCGCGACATCGCCTTCGTCTTCCAGCTCTTTGCGCTCTACCCGCATATGAACGTGCGCAAAAATATCGGCTTCCCGCTGCTGTCGCAGGGCATGCCCAAAGCCGAGATCCGTCAGCGAGTCGAAGAGACGGCCCGCCTGCTGCAGATCGACCATATCCTCGATCGTTCGGTCTCAGGGCTTGCCGGCGGCGATCGGCAGCGCGTAGCGCTCGGCCGCGCTATCGTCCGCCGGCCGAAATGCTTCCTGATGGATGAGCCGCTCGGCACGCTTGACGCCGAGTTCCGGGAGATCATGGTTCACGAGCTGCGCGAACTGCACAACCGCATCCACGCCACCACCGTCTACGTCACACACGACCAGCACGAGGCAATGGCGATGGCCGATAAGATCGCCGTGATGAACCATGGCGTCATCGAGCAGTTCAGCACGCCGCAGGAAATCTACGCCAAGCCGGCTACGATGTATGTCGCCGATTTCATCGGTTCGCCGCCGATGAACTTCATGCGCTTCATCTCGGGCCTGAAAAGCGGTGACCGCTCCATCCTGCTCGACGGCGTCGATGTCGCCGTTCCGGAGATCCATCAGGACATGGCCCAAAGCGAGCTGGCGCTCGGCGTGCGGCCGGAGCATATCCGCTTCAGCGACGCCTCGCGGCTGCGCGGCGCCGTCTACGGCAGCGAATATCTCGGCACCAACCAGGTCGTGGCCGTGGAAACCCAGGGCGGCCTGATCAAGGCCCGCGTTCCCGCCAATCGCAGCTTCCGGATCGGCGAGACAGTCGGCCTTGAATTCAACCCGGCAAAACTCGCGCTCTTCGACTGCACGTCGGGCCGCGCGGTACCCTCCCAGCTCTATCAGGAGACCCGGAATGGCTGATGTCGTCCTCAGAAACCTCAATAAGCACTTCGGCGATACCCAGGCTCTGTCCGATCTCGATCTGTCGATCCGCGACGGCGAATTCGTCGTGCTGCTCGGTCCCACCGGCGCCGGCAAGACGACGACCCTGCGGTTGATCGCCGGCCTCGAAAAGCCAGATGGCGGCCGCATCGAGATCGGCGGCCGCAACGTCGCGGCCGAAGCGCCCGCCGAACGGGATGTCGCCTTCGTCTTCCAGCAATATTCGCTCTATCCGCACATGACGGTTTACGAGAACCTCGCCTTCCCGCTGAAGGCGCCGGTCCGCAAGCTGAGCGCGGAGGAGATCGACCGGCGCGTGCGAGAGGTCGCGCGCATGGTCAGGATCGACCACAAGCTGGAGAACCGCTCGACCAGGCTTTCCGGCGGCGAGATGCAGCGTGTCGCTATCGGCCGCGCGCTGGTGCGCCGGCCGGCGATCTATCTGATGGACGAGCCGCTCTCCTCGCTCGACGCCAAGCTGCGCGCCGAACTGCGCCTGGAGCTGAAGCGCATCCAGAAGGAGCTGGGCTCGACACTGCTCTATGTGACCCACGACCAGGTGGAAGCCATGACGATGGCTGACCGCATCGGCATCCTCGCCGAGGGCCAGCTGATGCAAGTGGGAACGCCGCGCGAGATCTACGGCAATCCCGCCAACCTGCATGTCGCCGCCCGCCTCGGCCAACCGCATATCAACTTTCTGCCGGCGGACCTGCTTCCGGGCGGCAAGCCGCCGGCCGGCACGAAGACGGTCGGCGCCCGTACCGAGCATCTCGACATCACCGTCGGCAAGGAAGCCAATGCCGAGATCGACTGGATCGAACATCTCGGCGACCAGAACCATCTGCATATCAGGGCGGGCGATCACAAGCTCGTTACACTTGCTGATCCATATCTGGCGATCGCGCCGGGCGACCGGATCAGTCTGGCGTTGCGCGATCCCCTTTATTTCGATGCGGCTGGACAGCGCCTGTCCTGACCGGCAAACAGACGTGACGATGGCATGAAGAAACAAACAGACGGGTCTCAATCGATGAAACACTTCTTCAACCGCAGGGAAAACATCGTCACCGAAGCTCTGGATGGTCTGCTTCTGACGAGCAGCAACGATCGTCTCGCCCGCCTCGACAGCTTCCCCGATATCAAGGTCATCCTGCGCGCGGATTGGGACAAGTCGAAGGTGGCGATCATCTCGGGCGGCGGCGCAGGCCATGAGCCCTCCCATGCCGGCTTCGTCGGCAAGGGCATGCTGACGGCGGCCGTCTCCGGCGAAATCTTCGCTTCGCCGAGCGTCGATGCGGTGCTGACGGCGATCCGCGCCGTCACTGGACCAAAAGGCGCCCTGCTGATCGTCAAGAACTATACCGGCGACCGCCTGAATTTCGGCCTTGCCGCCGAAAAGGCGCGCGCCGAGGGCTTCGATGTCGAGATGGTCATCGTTGCCGACGATATCGCCATTCCCGGTATCAACCAGCCGCGTGGCGTCGCCGGCACGCTGTTCGTTCATAAGATATCGGGCTACCACGCCGAAAGGGGCGACGACCTGAAGACGGTCGCGGCCCATGCCGCTGCTGCTGCCGGCGACATCGTGTCGCTCGGCATGTCTCTCTCCACCTGCAGCGTGCCTGGCCAGGCGCATGAGGACCGCCTCGGCGAGAACGAAGGCGAACTCGGCCTCGGCATCCACGGTGAGCCTGGCGTCGAGCGCATCACGCTGCAGCCGGTCGCAGATATCGTCGCCACCATGGTGGCGCGCCTGTCGCCTGCGCTGCGCGAGGGGGAAAGCCATGCCCTCCTCATCAACAATCTCGGCGCGGTGCCGCCGCTCGAAATGGCTGTGATTGCCAATGCCGTGCTGTCCTCGCCGCTTGGCCGCCGCGTCCGGCTGATCATCGGCCCGGGGCCGATGATGACCGCGCTCAACATGAAGGGTTTCTCGCTGTCGCTGATTCGGCTGGATGACGCTCGCGATGCGGCGCTGATGGCGGCGGTCGAGCCGCATGCCTGGATGCCGGCGGTCGAACGCCACGAGATCCGGATCATCGCCGCACCGAGGACGGCTGCCGGCTTGAACGGCGCGGCTGCGGCCGGGGAGAACGCCCGCAACCGCCGCCTGATCACGGCGCTCTGCGAGCATCTTATCTCTCGGGAAAGCGAACTCAACCGGCTGGACGGCCGCGTCGGCGACGGTGACACCGGCTCGACGGTGGCGTCAGGCGCCCGCAGCGTGCTTGCTCGCCTCGACACGCTGCCGCTCGACCGGCCGGCGGCAACACTTGCCTCGCTCGGCGATATCCTCGGCGCCAGCATGGGCGGATCGAGCGGCGTGCTGCTGTCGATCTTCTTCACCGCTGCCGCGAAGGCCATGGCCGACAGAGCCGATTTATCGGCAGCCCTCCTTGCCGGGCTGGACAGGATGACATTCTATGGCGGAGCCGCAGTCGGCGACCGGACGATGGTCGATGCGCTGTCGCCTGCCCTGCAGGCGCTCGCCTCCGGCGATCTCGCCGCGGCGGCCAGAGCTGCGGCAGCGGGTGCGGAATCGACCAAGGCGATGACGAAGGCCGGCGCCGGACGCGCCTCCTATGTCGGCGAAAGAGATCTACTTGGCGTTGCCGATCCCGGTGCCGTCGCGGTTGCCGGCGCATTCGGCGTGGTGGCAAGCCTCGCCTGACCGGAGTAAGGTTTGAGAGCCGCGCGGGAGATGCGACGACAGGGAGGATGACAGTGCAGGCGGAACCGATGCTTGTTGCGGGATTGATCGAGGTGTGCCGCGCGACGATCGCGGAAAACACCGATCACCTTTGCGCGCTCGATCGTGCCATCGGCGATGGCGATCACGGAACCAACATGCGGCGCGGCTGCGAGGCGGTGAGCGCCGAAGGCGAAAGCCTGTCCAGCCTGCCCTTCGCTGACGCCGTGGAAAAGATCGGCCTGACGCTTGTCATGAGTGTCGGCGGTGCGGCCGGCCCGCTCTACGGCACGCTGCTGATGGAAATCGGCCGTGAGCTTCGCAAAAGCGAGGAAAAGGCCGATTTTTCGCTGGTGCTGAAAAAGGCGATCGATGCCGTCGCAAGGCGCGGGCGCGCGCATGCCGGCGACAAGACGCTGCTCGACGTGCTCTATCCTGTGCATGCCGAGTTGGAGGCTCGGTCTCCACTCGGTGACATTGCCCGCAAGGCCGAACGCTCCGCCAGCCGCACTGCCGACATGAAGGCAATGCGCGGCCGCGCGGCCTATCTCGGCGAACGTTCGATCGGCCATGTCGATCCCGGAGCGTCGAGCTGCGCGCTGCTAACCACGGCGATCTGCCGCTATCTCGGGGAGCATCGTCCGGAATGAATGGAAAGACCGCAAATGTGGGTATCGTGATCGTCTCCCACTCGCCGCTGGTGGCCAGGGGTATCGCCGACATGGTGCGGCAGATGGTCGGCGACTGCGTGCCGCTCTCCTGGTCCGGCGGCAATGTCGATGGCGAACTCGGCACCGATGCCGGCGGCATCCTGAGAGCGATCGAGGCCGCCTGGTCCGATGCCGGCGTTGCCGTCTTCGTCGATCTCGGCGGCGCCGAAACCAACAGCGAGATGGCGATCGAAATGCTGGGGCTTCCCCGCTCGGGCCTCGTCTCCATCTGCAACGCGCCGCTGGTCGAGGGAGCCGTCATCGCTGCCGCCGAAGCGTCGGGTGGCGCGTCCCTGGCCAAGGTCGTCGCTACAGCCGAGGAGCTGTCCCCCTGATGACCAGCGGATTGCGAATAGAAAAACAGGAGCCCGAGCCATTGCCCGAGCCATCTAAGGTGAACTGCCAGACGGAGGTGGAAGTCAAGCATGGCGTGGGGCTGCATGCCCGCCCGTCGGTCACCTTCACGCGGCTTGCCAAATCCTTCCCCTGTTCGATCGAGATCGCAGTCAACGGCAGCGATGTCTGGCTGAACGGCAAGAGCATCATCAAGATCATGGGCGCGAGAATCCGCAAAGGTTCGATCCTCAGGATCCGCGCCAACGGCATCCTCGCCGAAGAGGCGATCCGCGCGTTGAAGGAACTCATCGAGCGCAACTTCGATGAGGAAAAAAAACATGGCCGAACCGCTTAGGCTGAGAGCAAAGAGCGCATCCCCGGGCATCGCATCCGGCCCGGCCTTTCTGGCCGAGCGGTCGGGTGCTGGTCGTGCGCCCCAGACCGCCGGCGGATACGGCGCGCTGGAGAAGGCGATCGACATCTCGATCGGCGAGCTTGAGCGGCTTGCCGAGGGGGCCGACGCCGAAAGCCGCGATATCATCGATTTCCAAATCGAGGTACTGCGCGATCCCAGCATCGCCGAAGCGACCGGCGCACGCATGGAAGAGGACCAGAACGTCGTCTTTGCCTGGGTCGCCACTCTGGATGCCTATATCGCTGAACTCGAAACGGCCAACGAAGAGCAGATGCGGGCGCGTGCCGTCGATATTCTCGACATCAAGAATCGTGTGCTCGATGCGCTCTCCGGCACCCCGACCGCCGATTTCCCGCCAGGCTCCGTCTTTGTCGGCAAGGACATGGAGCCGAGCCGCTTTCTCGCCCATGACTGGTCGAAAGGCGGTGGCATCGCGCTCTTCTCTGGCAGCATCGCCGGTCATGTCGCTATGCTCGCGCGGGCGAAGTCCGTGCCGATGGTGGTCGGCACGGGCCGCTTTTCCGCCGTGGACGGAGATCCGGTGAGGGTGGACGGCGACGCCGGTGCGGTCTTCCTCAAGGCGGGCGGCATGCTGATCCCATCGCCGGTGCCTGCACGAACTCCCCCCGCCGACAGGCAAACCGAAAGCGGCGAGCTACGCACGGCGGACGGCGTGCCGATCCTCATCTCCATCAACATCAACGATCCCGCCGAGATCGGCGCGCTGGATCCGGCAACGGCAGGCGTCGGCCTTATGCGCTCGGAATTTTCGGTCACCTCGATCGCCGATGTTGCCAACGAGGAACGGCAGCTGGCGATCTATCGCCGCGTGCTGGAACAGGCGGACGACAGGCCAGTGAGCATTAGAATGCTTGACATTGGCGCTGACAAGCCGCTCCCCGGCCTTGAAGATCTGCCTGCCGTGGCCTCGGGTCTGCGCGGCATCCGGCTGCTGCTTGCCTGGCCTGAAATCGCCCGCGTCCAGGCCCGCGCCCTGCTACGCGCCGCTGTCTTCGGCAGGCTTTCGGTGATGCTGCCGATGGTGACTTTGCCCGACGAGATCGACAGGATGCGCGAGCTGTTTCGCGAAGAAGCCGAAAAGCTCGGCCGCCGTGGCCTGCTTCACCGAATGCCGCCGATCGGAATGATGGTGGAGGTGCCGGCAGCCGCGTTGATGCTCGACACCTTTGGGTCGGCTTCATTCTTTTCTTTCGGGACCAATGATCTCACGCAATATCTTGCCGCCTCCGCCCGTGACGACATCGATGCCGATGCCGCCACGGCAGCCCCCGCCGTGCTCCGGCTGATTGCCCAGGCGGTGAAGCTCGCCGCCGGCAAGCCGGTCAGCATTTGCGGCGACATGGCCGGCGACCCCGGCTATCTGCCGGGACTGCTCGCCGCCGGCCTCAGGCATTTTTCCGTGGCGCCGGCCCGGCGTCCCGCGATAAGATCGGCGATCATCGGGCTCAACGCCGATGGCACAAGGGCAGCCGGAGAGTAGGATGGCGCGCGAAGACACCGAAGACGCCATTATTGCCTACAAGTCCATTCTGGCGCAGATCATCGACAACAGGCCTTCGGGCACGCGCCAGCGCCTGGCAACGGCACTTGGAAAACACCGAAGCTTCGTCACCCAGATCACCAGCCCGACCTATGCGACGCCGCTGCCGGCGCGCCATCTCGCGACGATCGTCCGCGTCTGCCATTTCAGCGCCACTGAGGAGGAACGCTTCCTCGAAGCCTATCAGGCCGCCCATCCTGGCAAGCTGCCGGATCTCGGCCACTCCGAGAAATTGCGGCACCTGTCGCTGATGGTGCCGGATTTCGGCGACGACAGGAAAAACCGCCTGCTGGAAGAGGCGATCTCCGATCTGGTGCAGAAGATCGTCGCGATATCGGTGCGGAATGACGAGTGACATGCTTGACGTAACGTAATGCCCTTGGCCTTGGGAGGGGCTTGATGAAGAAGTTCATGAACACTGCGGAAACCATGGTCGCCGAAAGCGTCGAAGGCTTCGTGCGCGCCCATGAGACTTTCGTGATGTTCGGGCCGGAGCGCAGATTCATCCGCCGCCGCCATCTTACATCGGGCAAGGTGGCGCTCATATCAGGTGGCGGCGCCGGCCATGAACCGATGCATATCGGCTTCGTCGGCCACGGAATGCTGGACGCCGCCTGTGTCGGCCACATTTTTACCTCGCCGACGCCGGGCCAGATCATTGCCGCCATCGAAGCAGCCGATACCGGCGCCGGCTGCCTGCTCGTGGTCAAGAATTACGACGGCGATCTGATGAATTTCGAAATGGCGATCGAGATGGCTGGCGAGCGCCACCGCCTCGACATGGTCATCGTCAGTGATGATATCGAAACGTCGAGAACAGGCGAAAGCCGAGGCCGTCGGGGCGTCGCCGGAACGCTGATCGTCGAAAAGATCCTGGGTGCTGCGGCCGAACGCGGCATGTCGCTTGACGAGCTGAAGCAGCTCGGCGAAGGGTTGAACACACGCATCCGCTCGATGGGGGTGGCGCTGAACGGCGTGACGGTGCCGCAGACCGAGCGCACGACGTTTGCGCTCGAACCCGGCGAGATGGAAATGGGCGTCGGCATCCATGGCGAGCCCGGCCATGCCAGGCAGCCCTTCGCCACCGCCGACGCCATCGTCGGCCATCTCTGCAAGACGATCATCAGTGACATCGCCGCGGCGCCGGGCGCCCGGGCGCTGCTCTTCGTCAACGGCCTCGGCGGCACGCCGCCGGCCGAACTTTACCTCGCCTATAACGGTGCCCGCCGGTTCATCGAGGAGAGCGGCATCCCGATCGAGCGCTCGCTTGTTGGAAACTACGTCACTTCCCTCGACATGCAGGGACTGTCCGTTACTCTCGCTTTGCTGACTGACGAGGAGCGCTCGCTCTGGGACGCGCCGGTGGCAACGGCGGCTTTATATTGGCCGTGACCGACAGTATTCAGATGTAAAGTGGCGCCATCTTCCGCCAGGCGCCGGCGCGATGAGCGCGGCCGTCCCAGACATGCAGCTGATGGCGAATATTCTTCTCGCCCAGCAGCCGGCTGAGATAGCGATTGTTGGCGAGGAAGGGATCGGCATCGCCGATGGTCAGCACGATGTCGATCTCGCGCAGCCTGTCGAGCCGCCAGTCGGCGCCGAGGCCGGGCAGGAAATGTGTTGGCGTGTGGAAATAGACGCTGTCGTCGTAATAGCCGTCGAACAGGTCGCCGAAGGATTCCACCTTCATCGTCAGGTCGTAGCGCCCGGAAAAGGCGACAAGCTTGCGGAAGAGATGCGGGTGGTGGAAGACGAGGCTCGCCGCCTGGAAGGCGCCGAGGCTGCATCCATGCACAATGGTGCAGTCATGCGAATTCTTCGCCGCCATCAGCGGCAGCACCTCGTTGAGGATATAATCCTCCAGCGCCGCATGCCTGGCGGATGCTCTCGGCCGGATGCCGATGGAAGCCGTAGAGGCTGTCTGCCGCCAGGCCCTCGATGCAATAGAGCCGGAGATGGCCGGCCTGCAGCTTGTCTGCAAGGCTTGCGACCAGGCCGAGCTGCTCATATTCGAAAAAGCGCCCTTCCCGCGTCGGGAAAACCAGCACCTTGGCGCCGGCATGGCCGAACACCAGCATCTCCATGTCTCGATGCAGACGCTGACTGTACCAGCGCAGATATTCGCGGTTCATGACACCCTGAAAAACTGTCCGATCTTGTCGCGGAGAACCGCCTCTTGCTCAGCACTTCCAGGGTAGTCGAAATGCCCGGCGTCCAGGATGAAGATTTCATTAAATTTCGGTATCGAATTGGCGACAGCGAACTGGCAGGGCGGCGCGACGGCGGGATCGAAAAGCGCGACCGCCGTCAGCATCGGCACCTTGATCCGCCGCGCCGCTGTCGCCGCATCGTAGAAACGCAGCGTTTCCAGCACGTCTCCATGTTTTGCCTGATATTCCTGCACCCCTTGCGCGCTGCCGACGCTCGGCAACTTGAGGCGCAGCGGCTGGTGCCCGAAGCTCGGAAGCGCCAGATGCCCGCGGTCCATGCGGTCATCATAGGCGATCGCCATCGCCCCGACACCGCCGCCGAAGCTGATGCCGCTATAGCCGATATGCCCTGACAGCCGGGGATAGAGCGCAACGAGCGTCGAGACGGCAAGCCAGATATCCTCGACGCAGCCGCCGATGATATAGGAATCCTTCTTGTCGATATCGTGCAGCACATGCCAGGAAGGATTCTCGGAAATCGGCGGATGAGCGCTGAGCGACAGCCCGCGGCAGCAGGGAAAGATGAGCGCGGTTTCGGTGACCGGCAGGTCGAAATCCGGACGCTCGCGTCCACCGTAACCATGCCCGACGACCAGGCCGCGCCGCACCCGCCCAGCCCGCGGCAGCAGCAGCCAGCCGCCGATCCGGAACGCATCCGTGGATAGATAGACGAGGTCGAGCACGTGCCAGTCGGGATGGGTGATCTCGCTGCGGGAAAGCGCCGGCTGCGGATCGACCGTCAGCGCCTTTTGATACCGCGCCTCCCAGAATGGGTCGAACCCATCCGGCTCCTTCGGCGGCTCGACCGCAAGCAGCTCGTCGAGCTGCATGCCGTAAGTGGGATCGAAGGCGAAAGGATGTGTCGCGGGAATGCTCATCCGGACTTTGTCGCGTGAAAGCACCGGCCATGCAAGGCTAAGTGGCGGCTACTTGCCCATCCGCTCTCGCCGCAAGGCTACGCGGGCCAAAGGCCGATAGAGCAGACCGCCCCGCCTCCTTCATTCCTATGCTTGTCACGGGAATCCAGTCACGGCGCGTCCGCGCCGTGGATTGCCTCCAGACGAACTTAAAGTGAGTCCCCCGCGCCCAAGGACTGCGACGTGCTGAAAAATTCGGCTGATACGTCCGACACCGAATCTGGCCGCCGCCAGCAGCTCTGCTGTAGGCGACGCCCGGGGAATCACCTGAAATCACCCCGTCACCATTGCGATTTAATCGGATGCGATATATATAATTGCGGTAGCAACCGAGACAGGATAGACCTATGCCCACATCTGAAACCGCAAAACAGTCTCCATCGGCCTCTCCCGGGAGTGGCGGTGAGGTCCGCAAGCTTTCGACCTTCCTGTGCTTCGCGGTCTATTCGGCCAATCTCGCCTTCGGCCGCGCCTACAAGCCGATCCTGGACGCCCTCGGCCTGACCTACACCCAGTATATCGCCATGGTGGCCCTCTCCGAGGAGGACGACCAGACGGTCAGCACGCTGGGAGAAAAACTGTTCCTTGAATCCAACACGCTGACGCCCATTCTCAAGAAGCTGGAGTCGGTCGGCTTTATCACCCGCCACCGCGATCCCGCCGACGAACGGCAGGTGCGTGTCAGCCTGACGCCAGCGGGGCGCAATCTTCTGGAAACGGATCCCGGCTCCGCCCTGACCGACGCCGTCGGCCTCGGCGAGGATTTCCCCGTCGTGCAGAAATCGGTGACGCGGCTGCGCGACAACCTGCTACGGGCACAGGCGGAGCCGCAAAAATCATGATCGCGGCACATGTCGGCACCTGGTGACATGGCCGAGATCGCAGTCGGCGCATTGATTGAAAATGGCAGCGTTCTTCTCGCCAGGCGAAGTTCGGAGCGCAGGACGCGCCCGGATCGGTGGAGCCTGCCGGGTGGTCACTCGAAGAAGGCGAAGATGCCGAGACGGCCATGCGCCGGGAATTGCTGGAGGAAATTGGCGTGACGCCGCAGCACTGGCTGTCTGCCGGAGAGTTCGTTTCGGAGAGCCCGCCCGGGGCATTCGCCACCTTCCATGTCTATCACGTCGACCGATGGCAGGACTCTCCGCGACTTATCGACGATGAACACACGGCGCTCAGGTGGTTTACCGCCGCCGAGATAGAATGCGAAACCGAACTGGCGCCGCCTCAGCTTGCTGAATTGATCTTAAACCTGCTCGGACCGAAAACGAACCAAAAGGCATGATGACGGAAGTGGCGCGCCCCTACAGCGCGCGCTGCCGAACCACCTCTTCAAGCGCGCCCTCCTCCATCATCTCGGCCGCCTTGGCATAACCGCCGCCCATTCCGTCGAGGAAATGCAGGTGTGAATCCGGCCGGCCCGACGGCACCAGGCAGGTCATCAGCGCATGCGACTGGCGGTGCAGCCCGAAATCGATCTCGCCCCGCGCCCGCGCTGCGACGAGCATGGCTTCGACGCTGTCGATCTGGTCCGGCGCGCAGTCCAGCGTCAGGCGCAGGCCGTCGTCGAACTTGCGGAAATCCGAATTGGAGGCGACCTCCGACCAGCGTTTCGCGCTGACCTGCTTCTCTCTTGCCATACCCGTCCCTCCGGAAAGCGGATGGGACCGGCACGGCGCGGCATCGAAAGCCGCGAGAAGGCGTCTTGCCAGCGCCGCAAAGACCTCCGGGCGCGTGTGGTCGCGCGGCTCAACCAACAATGACAGGATCTCGCCGCGCTGGCTCGGGAACGGCGCCCAGTCGCAGCTCAAGCCCGTCAGGTCAGGCTTCATCGCATAGCGGCCGGGCTTGACCAGAAAGCGGCCATTCTTGATCTGCTGCTCCGCCCATTTGATCCCGCCTCCGGCAAACATCGCATAGGTCGCGCTCTCGGAGGCGGCATAGCGCGCGATCCTGACGTCGCGCCCGTTGGCACGGATTTCGCCGACGGTGACGAGCCCGACACGCAAGTCGAGATGAAGCTCGGCTTTGGCGAAGCCCGCGACGTCACGCAAGGCCGATGTCGCCGCCATGATGCCGTTCGCCGGCAAGGCGAAGGCTGCTCCGTCTCCGCGAAACACGAAGGGAAAATCGAACGAACCCCAGGCATTGCCGAGGGCGGCGATGATCGATGCGCCGGCATAATTGACGTCTTCATAACGTCCCGATCGGATCGCCGCGGTCGAGCTGACGACATCGGTGATGCCGATCAGCCAATCGTCGGGTAACGGCTCGTAGACATCGGGATCGAGCACAAGCGAAAACTCGGCATAGGCCCGGCGCGGCTCCGCGTGGCTGTTGATCATGGCATGTTCTCCGGATCGGTGGGCTGTGGACTCAGAAACGGGTCTGCCGCCGTCGGCAGACCCCCGCTTGAAGGTGACGGCGCGAGGCCGGCCCTTCCTGTTCAGATAAGCTTGGTTTCGACGTCGATATTGCCGTGGACCGCCTTGGAGTAAGGGCAGATGCCGTGGGCCGCCTCGATCAGTTCCTGTGCGATCTCACGGTCGATGTCTGCAAGGCTGACATTGAGTCGTGCACGCAGGAAGTAGGAGCCGTTATCGCCGTTGAGCGTAATCTCGGCATCGACCTCGGGACTGGCCGGCAAGGTGATTTTCCGCTGCGCGGCGGCGAGCTCGATGGCACCGATATAGCAGGCTGACCAGGCGGCCCCGAACAGGTTTTCGGCCGCCGGATGCGGCTGCGGCAGCTTGATGTCGAGCGTGCCGTCGCTGCTGCGTGCATAGCCGTTGCGACCGCCGGCGATGTGGGTCTTGCCGGCGAAAAGAAGCTTCTCAGTCATTGTTGTATCCTTTCGGTTGATGATTCCTAGCGTATCCGATTAAATCGGATGCGTGTTAATACGCCGAGCCGAATTCGATGTCAACACCATTCCGATTTAATCGGATACGATTTATCTCTCTAAAAGATTTGAGCCAGCCGCGCAGGCAGGCTGGACCGGTTGCGCGTTCACATCTTGTCCGGGAAGGAGCCCCCCCTAGATGGAGAGTTGAGATGTCCTCCACAGCCGAAGGCAATGCGGGAGTCGGCCGCTGCAGCGCCGGAGCGGCGCTCAGACCTTCTCTTTTTTCCTGGTCTTTTCCTTCGGTTCGACCGGCGCATCCGGCGTCGGCGCTAAAAGCTTGCGCAGCGATGCGATTTTGTCCTTCACCAGCGGCCGGAAGCGCGTCGCGCGATAGGGCATGTCGGCCGCACCGTAGCCTTCCGGCCCGTCATCATTGCCGCGATGGATTTCCGCGAGCTTCACGCCGATAAAAGTGCCGTCGACATAATGGGTATATTCGCCCACCCAGCGGATCGTATAGATCTCGCCCTTGCGGATCAGCTGGTCGATGCTGACATGTTTGAACGTGTCGTTGATGCAGACCACCTTCTGGCCGACATGAAACTCATAGCTCATGGATCATACTCTCAAACGGCAATCCGCCTCGCCGATCTATAGCGCGCCCGGCGGCCGGGATGAACCCTTTTCTGCCGGCGGACGTCATGCGGCGTGACTGCGCCCCTGCCCGACAATGCGACAAGCTCAGTCGCAATAGACCTTGCCGCTCTTGCGGGAGCGCAGATCGAAGTGGAAGTGGTTCCAGTGTTCCGGGTTGCTGCCGGGCCCGAGCACGGTGCTGAAATAGCGGCAGCTGTCGGTGCGCACCGCCTTCAGCAGCCGACCCTCGCGCAGCGAGAACAGGCCCTTCTTGCGCACGTCGATCTCATGGCCGTTCTTCAGCACGAACCTGCCGACGTCGATGGCGTTGCCGCGGGCGTGTTCCGACATCGGATTGTATCGCTGACGGCTGTTGTTCATGCGCCGGCAGGAATAGCCGCCGAGCGGCTGGATCGTTCTGATGCCGCTCCAGTAGCGGTAGCGGGCCGACGGCGCCAGCTCGTTCTTCACCCATTTGGCGAAGGCGAGCGTCACCTGGCAGTTCAGCGTCACGGCCGGCCTGACGCCGATATTGCCGGAGAGGCCCTTCAGCGATACCGGATACGGCACCTGGCAGGCCGGCCCTTGCGAGATCGGCGGCTTCTCGTCGAAGAGCACGCCCATGCGCTTCAGCTCGCGCCGGCAGGCCAGCTCGGAAGCCGGCATGACGCTCGGGTCGACCGGTGCGGCGGGCTCGCTCATCATCGGATTGTTCGGCCGCAGCATCGCCACTTCTTCGGCCTCGTCCTCCTCAGGAACGCGGGACGGTGCCGTGACCGGACTGCCGTCGCTCCAGGTGGGCGCCCGGCTCATCTGCGACTGCGCGGCCGGCTGCGGCATTGCCTGTGGTGGGGGCTGGCGTATCGGTTGGTTGACCTGAAGCGGATTGTCGGTGCCGATGCCGTCGACGACCGGCTCGGTAGCAT
The DNA here is from genome assembly GCF_003013335.1 of Rhizobium sp. H4. NCBI lineage: Bacteria > Pseudomonadati > Pseudomonadota > Alphaproteobacteria > Hyphomicrobiales > Rhizobiaceae > Rhizobium > Rhizobium sp. H4. Next base: position 119,697 of record NZ_PSOW01000011.1, on the reverse strand, counting down.
TGCCCTCGGCGATTTGTTGTTGCTGCTCCTGCGCCAGCCCGACGACCGGTTCGGCGCCGAGCTCATCGTCCATGTTGACGCCGCCGGACGGGACGGCGAGGTTCTGTGTGCCGCCCCAGTTGCCGTTCGACTGGCCGGCCGCCATCGCCTCGTCACTGTCGATCATCGGCAGTTTTCGCCCCTGCGCCCCCGGCGCAGACAGCGCCCGCGGCGCGCGAGCTGCATGGCCGGTACCGGCGAGGTTCGGCGTATCGAGATAATCGACCGAACCTTGCGTGTTGCCGATCGGAGCGCTGGAAACCGGATAGGACGCTTGGCTTTCCACCGGCGCCATGCGCACGGCCGGCGCCATGCGCGCGGCACCCCGTGACGGCGAAATCGAACTGACCCTGGTGCCGTTGTCGACATTGGCCGGCGGCACCAGTCCGTCGCTGATCGAACAGGTCGTCAGCGCCACTGAGAGCAGCACGGGCAGGAAGGCTCGCCGAGGAAAGGAAACAAACGCCATACTCTTATCGCTTCCGTGGGCCGGCCGCAGAGTGACCGAAAAAACTCGGTCCAATTTTAATTAAAAACGGTGAATGAAAACTTACCGACGCAATCTACACGCGACGGAACTGAAAAAGGCGGCTTTCGCCGCCTTCCAACTGCTGCCGAACTCACGCTACCCGTGTGCAACGGGTGTCCCGCTGCTGCTCTGCTCCGCGCAGGCGGAAATTCGCAAGCAGCGTCTTCAGCTGGGTGCTTTCGTCGGCGAGCGTGCGGCTTGCCGCCGTCGTCTCCTCGACCATCGCCGCGTTCTGCTGCGTCATCTGGTCCATGTGGTTGACGGAGCTGTTGATCTCGTTGAGCCCTGTCGACTGCTCGCGCGCCGCCGTCGCGATCGAGGCGACGTGATCGTTGACCTGATTGACCAATGCCTCGATTTCCAGGAGCGCATCGCCCGTCGAGCGCACCAGCGCCACCCCGCCCTCGACTTCCGTCGCCGACCGGCGGATCAGTTCCTTGATCTCCTTGGCGGCGTTGGCCGAGCGCTGCGCAAGCTCGCGCACTTCCTGGGCAACGACGGCAAAGCCGCGGCCCGCCTCGCCGGCCCGCGCCGCTTCGACGCCGGCATTGAGCGCCAGAAGGTTGGTCTGGAAGGCGATCTCGTCGATGACCGAGATGATCTGGTTGATGCGGCTTGAGGATTCCTCGATCCGGCCCATCGCCGTCACCGCATTGCGGACGATCTCACCGGAGCGTCCGGCACTCGCCTTGGTCTCGGCCACCATCTCACGCGCCTCGTTCGCCCGCTCCGATGCCGTCTTGACCGTCGCGGTGATCTCGTCGAGGGCTGCGGCCGTCTCTTCAAGTGCCGCCGCCTGCTGCTCCGTCCGTTTCGACAGGTTGCCGGTCGCTTCACTGATATCGGAGGCGCTGTCGTTGACGACGCGGCTCGATTCGGCAATCGCCTGGATGACGCCATTCAGCGCATCGACTGCCGTGTTGAAATCATTCCTGAGCTTGGCGTAATCCTCGCCGATATCGCCGATCGCAACCGTCAGATCGCCGCCCGCAAGCTTCTCCAGGCCGACGCCGAGCGCCTGCATGGCGCGGCTCTGCCGCTCGGAAGCCGAGCGCAGGCTCGCCTCGTTGCCGCGGCGTTCGTCCTCGATCTGCCGCTGCCTTTCGTCTTCACGCCCACGCAGCGCGCTGCGCTCATCGACGGAGTCGCGCAGCACCAATAGCACCTTGGCCATCTGACCCACTTCGTCGCGGCACTCGCTGCCGGCAATCTCCACCGATGCTTCTTCGGCGGCGATCGCATTCATCGCCGTCTTCAGCCGCGCGATCGGCGCCGTCACGCTGCGCACGATGGCGAAGGCGATCGCGATCGTCGCCAGCGCGCCGATCAGGCAAACCACGGCGGCCCACATCGCATTCTGGCGATAGAGCGCCGCAAGGTCGTCGCCATAGACGCCGGTGCCGACGATCCAGCCCCAGGGCTCGAAACCGGCGACGTAGGAGTATTTCAGCACCGGCTCATCGGCGCCCGGCTTCGGCCAGTAGTAATCGACGAAGCCCTTGCCGTCCTTCTTCACCTTGTTGACGAACTCGACGAACAGGAACTTGCCGTTCGGATCCTTCATCTGGGAGATATCGGTGCCGTTGAGCGCCGGCTTGATCGGGTGCATCACCATTTTCGGGTGCATGTCGTTGATCCAGAAATAGCCGTCTGCGCCGTAGCGCATCGCGCCGATGACATCCTTCGCCGCCGTCTGCGCCTGCTCGCGGGTCATGGTGCCCGCCTGCTCCATCTTGTAATATTTGTCGAAGATGCCGAGCGCTGTCGCATCCAGCTGCGCCAGCCCTGCCTTTCGCTCCTCTTCCAGCTCGGAATAGGAATAGTTCAGAAAAAAGACCATCGTCGCTGCGAGCACGACAAGCGTGAAGGCGACGAGGCAATAAAGACGAGTGGAAATCTTGACGTTGCGCATGAGGTTCCCGGCGATTCTTATGAGAGATCTGTCTCATTCTGCACCACCGGAATTACTGGAGCGTAAAGCTTATTTAGGGTTGACTTAAACAGCGCCTGGTGAGGTGTTGGTTGTAAAATTCAACCGTTGAATGAGGTTGGGATTTAGGTCGGCATCACCCGTTATTTTCCACAAATAGTGTTATCCAGAGTGCGACCTCGAACTTTTCTGTCGACTCTGGGAAAACCGCTGACACGGCTCGCGATCATGCACTAGGGTGATCTCGATGAATCGCCGGCCCCATGACCAACATCAGATGGAGAACCCTTGATGACCGATGCCGCCAAGCCGAGAGGCGAACTGACGCTGCGCACGCTCGCCATGCCCGGCGATGCCAATCCCGCCGGCGATATTTTCGGCGGCTGGGTTATGGCGCAGATGGACCTTGCCTCCGGCATCCGCGCCGCCGAGCGCGCCAAGGGCCGCGTCGTCACCGCCGCCGTCAAGGAGATGGCCTTCGAACTGCCGGTCAAGATCGGCGACACGCTGTCGGTTTATACCGATATCGACCGCGTCGGGCGCACCTCGATCACGCTGATTGTCGAAGCCTGGGCGCACCGTTCGCGTTACGCCAAGATGGAAAAGGTCACCGCCGGCACCTTCATCATGGTGGCGCTCGACGAAGAGGGCAAACCAAAACAAGTCCCCGAGGAGTGACAGACCAGGATCGAGGGCATGGAAACGGTCAGCTCGCCGGAGGGGCAGCGGCTTGCTCCACAACTGCGTCTCAAGCCCCCGCCATCTGTCCAGCCTCATCCTGAGGCGCCCCGCAGGGGCCTCGAAGGACGGGGTGGCCACCGCTTCGCCAAATGCCAAGGCTGGCGTGGCCCCAAGCCACCCGCCCCCGTGGTTTGAGACGGCCCTTCTGGCCCCCTCACCATGAGGGCTGGTCGGTGTGCCGTGCCGTCCCGCCTCTCCTCACAGTGCCCGTCACTCGGAAGAGGAAGAAAATCGCCGCCCTTCACACCTTCAAAAACTGCGATCCCTTATCAAAGCTCAATCCGGGAAAAATCTTCCCCGTCAGATCATCCGGACCCACATCGAACTGCCGGTAGAGCATCGCCGCCGCCACTTCTCGCACGTCGGCCGTCGGCATCAGGTCGCGGTCATCGAGCAGCTGGCCGTCACCGAGCCCGGGCCACTTGCCGAGGATACGGCCGCCGTTGATGGCGCCGCCTGATAGCAGGGCGCAGCTGCCGGTGCCGTGGTCGGTGCCATCAGAGCCGTTCTGGCGGACGGTGCGGCCGAATTCGGTCATCGCCAGCACCACCGTCTTCGTCCAGATCTCCGGCCCGAGCGTCGCCTTCAGCGTATTGATCGCCTGCGCCAGATCCCGGGCCGGCCGCTTGAACTGACCGGCCTGGCCGATATGCGTGTCCCAGCCGGTGATGGAAAAGCTGGCGATGCGGTAATCGCCTTTCAGCATGTTGGCGGCGAGTGCCGCCACATCGGCGGTCTTTTCGCCGCGCTGGCCGTCCGGCTCGGTCATCATCGAGGCGCTATCGGCCCGCGTCGCCTCGGCAAGTGCTGCGGCAAACGGCGGATCGCCGGCATAGAGCCGCGCCAGGAACTGCATCTCGTCACGCGCCGGCGCCAGATTGGAATCCGAAGCCCAGACATCGACCTCGTTCGGCCCGGAGAGGATCAGTTCCGTCGAGGTGTTGACGTCGATCGCCTTGCGGGAATCCGAGCGCGGAATGACGGCAAGCGCCCGGTTCAGCCAGCCGGTCCTTTCCTCGGCGACATGCTCGCCGCCTGACTCCAGCATGTCCTGCCCGTCGAAATGGCTGCGTTGGTCACGATAGGGTGTCGAGACGGCGTGCACGAAGGCAAGCTCCTTGCTCTTCCACAGCGGCATCAGATCCGCGGCGGCCGGGTTAAGCCCGAAATGCCCGTCGAGATCGAGAAGCCCGGTATCGGGCGTCAGCGCCAGCGTCGGCCGGAGCGCCGCAAAGCCGGCATCGCCATAGGGCTGCACCAGATCCAGCCCGTCCATCGCGCCGCGCAGCACGATGGTGACGAAGCGCTTATCACCCGGCATCGTCGCGAAGGCGACCGGTGTGAAGACGGGAGCGGCGGCAAGACAGCAGGCAGACGTCAGAAAGCCGCGGCGGGAAAGCGAGATCCTGTTCATCGACAGCGTCATGGGCGGGGCTCCTGAGCAGGGTCCGGAAAAGTGTACAGCGGTTTTCCGGTCAGAACCTGCGACAAAACAAATGAGCTGAGCAGACAAAGCGTTGGCTTGCCAACGAAAGTCTGCTTAGCGGCGGTTGAATTCGGGCGATGCCAGCACCAGGGTAAGCCCGCTGATCTTGTTCGGCGCCTGCGACACCACGCGGATCGTCTCGTCGCGCGCCGCATCGGCAAGCGTCGACTTCAGGAATTCGCGCGGATCCTCGTCGCGGCCGAACTGCGCTGCGGCCCGCCTTGCCCAGGCCAGCCGCTCGGCGAGCTGGCTGCCGGTGATCCAGGCGGAAAAGCCTTCCTCGAAACCGGCCGGGCTCGGCGGCAGCCAGGTCGGCTGACCCATGCGCTTCAGCGCCCCCTGCCCCAGCGCCCGCGCCGTCCGGAAAGCCTTGAGACGCTTGTCCCTCGCCTCGCCGGCGGGGTCCGTCGGCACCGGCGATCCGGCCATGCCGGGTGTATTCGCCGCCATGTCGCCGTCATCGGTGCCCTGCTGATTGGCGGCAAGGAAGCTGCCGACGACGCCGTTGACCGGCCCGGCATTCAGCGCCCTGAAGCCGGCAACGACATAATCGAAGGGCTGGCGCGCCTTGGCGCCTTCGTTCTGCCAGGCAGCGGGATGGTCGAGCATGGCGGTGTAGACGGCGGTGAGATCGCCATCCGTCTTCTTCCAGGCCGCGGCCATGTCGGAGACCATGCCCTCGTCGGGCTGATCGGAAACGAAGTGAACCGCGAGCTTCCGGCTGATATGCGCCGCCGTCTTCGGATGAACGGCGAGGTCATCCAGCATGTCGAGATAGTCGTCGCGCGAGCGTTTGCGCCCGCCATAGCTGACGCCGAGCACCTCATGCGCCCCAGGCTCGGAAATATTCGGCCGGAAGGCGATGTCCATCTCCTTGCGATCGATGGTAAGTCCCGTCAGCACCTTGGCCGCAGCGGTGACGTCCGCCTGGGTATAACCGCTGCCGGCGCCGAGTGTGTGCAGTTCCAGAAGTTCGCGGCCGAGATTTTCGTTCAGCCCCTTGTTGCGCTTCATGCCGCCGGCCGAATCCGGCCCGAGCGAATCCGCCTGATCGAGATAGATCAGCATGGCGGGATGCGCCGTGGCGCTGCGCAGGAGATCGCCGAACCTGCCGGATATGAACGGCCGGATCGCCTCTGCCTCGTAGAGCGGCACGATAAGGCGCATCGACAGGTTCTTGTTGGCGCTGGTGGAGAAATGATCGGTCCAGAAGGTCGAAAGCCGCTCGAAGAAGCCGTAGGGCGACAGCACCGCCTGCATCAGCCGCAGGTTCGCGTCGTGCTGGAATTGCTGCTGCGCCTGACGCTGGACGCCCTTGCGCATCTCGCGCCGCGCCGGATCGTCTTCCGTCGTCTTCGCCTCCTGGCGGATCTGCTTCAACTGCTCCTGCAGGCTGAGGATTGCGCGGTAACGCATGTCCGGGCCGCCAAGCGGAAAATCCGGCGTTGCCGCGGCCCCTATGACAAGCTGGCCGATCAGCTCATCCTTGTTTTGCGGCGGCGCCTCGCCCGGCCGGAATCCATAGCCGAACCGTATCGCCGCCATCGTCGGGAAAGAGAGGCTCATGGCCGATCAACTCCTGATCACTACGTAGTGACACGCTGACAGCCGAATGCGACGCCAATCTGTAGGAAATGTGGCGTTATCAAGACATGGACGATTTGTAATCTATTGAAAAGGCTAGGGGTTTACGCCCGGAAAATGAAGGATGCTCCGATTGCGATGAGCGCGAAGCCGATCGCATGGTTCCAGGTCAGGTCCTCGCCGAGCCAGAAGATCGAGAAGCCGGCAAAGACCAGCAGCGTGATCACCTCCTGCATCGTCTTTAGCTGCGCCGTCGTATAGACCGCCGAGCCGATCCGGTTGGCCGGCACCGCCAGGCAATATTCGAAAAAGGCGATGCCCCAACTGACGATAATGGCAAGGAAGATGGCCGTGCCCTTGTGCTTGAGATGCCCATACCAGGCAAAGGTCATGAAGATGTTGGAGGCAAACAGCATGACGACAGGCCAGAGGGCGGCGGGAGAAAATAGCATGGAGAAACTCGGGGGCTGTGGAGGAAACGGTCGATCCGGTAGCGAAAGCTCGATACCGGCGGGTCTTACCTAGCATGCTGCCATCCGACGGCAAGCCCACAAGGTCATGACCAATCGTCTCACGCCGCCAGCGATTCAAATCGAGAGAGCCCATGCGCCTCGCCTTCCGCCGTTGCTGCCGGAACGCCCGCGCCAGCCGGGTTGTAAGGAACTCGAAGGACACAGCGGCAGCCAGCAAGGAAGGACGGCGACATCGCCGCCGGCCCTCCATAGCCGCAGGCAGCGCTAGATTTGCATCGCGCGATGCGGTTCGTCGGCCTCCTCCGTGCCGAAGCGCACATCTTTCTTCTCGTAGCCGAAGCCGGCAAGTGCTGCGACGACGAGCGCCACGATCGCTGCGACGATCAGCAGCGCATAGGCATAGTCGCCGTCCCAGCGGACAGCTAACCCCGCCTGCAGCGTCGCATTGCCTGACGCCAGCAGGTTGCCGAGCTGGTAGGCAAGACCCGGGAATGTGCCGCGCACCTCGTCCGGCGACAGCTCGTTCAGATGCACCGGCACGATGCCCCAGGCGCCCTGCACGAAAAACTGCATCAGGAAGGCGCCTATGGCGAGCAGCACCGGCCCCGGCGCATAGGCCCAGAGCGGCGCGACCGGCACGGCGATCAGCGCAGCGATGACGATGGCGCGTCTGCGTCCGATCCGCTGCGACAGCGCCCCGAAGAACAGCCCGCCGCAGATCGCCCCGATATTGTAGACGATGGCGATGGCGCCGACCGTATAGCTCGAATAGCTGCGCTGGGTTTCCAGGAAGGTCGGGTAGATATCCTGGGTGCCGTGGCTGAAGAAGTTGAATGCCGTCATCAGCAGCACTGCCCAAATGAACAGCGGAATATTTTGGCGCAAGGCCGTGAGGAATGGCCGGCTTCCCTCGGCCTGCCGCTTCAGGAAGGCTGGGCTCTCCTCGACATTGCGCCTGATGTAGAGCACCAGCAGCGCCGGAGCCGCGCCGACGAAGAACATGCCGCGCCAGCCGATGACCGGAAAAAGCAGGAAGAACACGATCGAGGCGAGGAGATAGCCGGTGGGGTAGCCGGCCTGCAGAATGCCCGAAACGATGCCGCGGCTCTCCTCCGGCACCGTCTCCATAACAAGCGAGGCGCCAACGCCCCATTCGCCGCCCATGGCTATACCATAGAGCGCCCTCAACACGAGGAACATGGTGAGGCCGGTAGAGAAACCGGTCAGGAATTCGAAGATCGAATAGAGCAATACATCGGCCATCAGGGTGATGCGCCGGCCGTATCGGTCGGCCGCCAGTCCGAAGATCAGCGCGCCGAGCGCCCGCATGGCGAGCGTCAGGAAGATCGCCACCGAGACGGCGGGGACGTCGGTATGGAATTCCTCGGCGATATATTTGAGAACGAAGACGAGAATGAAGAAATCGAAGGCGTCGAGCGTCCAGCCGAGATAGCTGGCGATAACGGTGTTGCGCTGCTGCGGCGTCAGCCGGCGCAGGCTTTCCAAAGCGGACATCTAATATTCCTCCGTCCGAAAGCGGCGGCGAGGCGGGCAATTCCGGATGCCGTCGGAAGGGGTGCCCGAACCGGGCGGGTGGATGTCAGGGGCTGCGATTGCGCGAGGTGTGCTCGGTCGCAGGCGAGACAGCGGGGATAATGTCAGCGGTCGTGGCCTAGTTCCATCACGTTTCGCGTGATTGGGGCGCGTTGCGGAGACGCAGCGTCGGGCGCTCTATTCCGCCGTGCGGAGCTCCGACACCTATGTCACCGACGCCTACGGGACCGCCCAACCTCTCTTCCCTCATTCCTGTGCTCGTCACAGGAATCCACGGCGCGTCTGCGCCGTGAATAAGGAAGGAGTCTTTTGCGCCCAAGGACATGGGCGCACTGGATTCCTGTCACGAGCACAGGAATGATGGAGAGTGGAGTGGGCGATCCGTCGAATCGACAAGAAAGCGGATGCGGCGCAATGGCTGGTCGTCACAACCAACCTACCCGCCGCCCGCCACCCTGCCCCGGCATGCCCACGCCACCGACGCAAACGACCGCGGCCCATCCGGCTCGCCGGCTTCATATGCGGCTCTCATGGCAACGCCGAGCGCCTTTCGCTTCGCTGACTCGAGCCCCCAGACATACTTGCCGAGCGGCCCCTCGCCTGCGGCGATCGGCCCCCAATAGTCCTCAAAGGAGCCGTATTCCATCCGGATCAGCAGCGACCTCTCCTCGACGTCGACAAGGCCTTGACTGAGAAAACTCTGCTTCATCTCCCCCGGCCGCATCATCGGCTGGAAGCAGTATTTGCGACGCAGCGGCAGCGCGTCCCCGTCGAGCATGACAGCCGTGTCCCACATCATCCGCATGACCGGCATGCCGCCGTAATGGTCCCAGACGGCGGCGGCGACCACACCACCCGGGCGGACGACACGGGCCATTTCCGAAACAGCCTTGCCCGCCTCCGGCACGAAATGCAGCACGAGCAGCGACATCGCCCTGTCGAAGCGGTTATCCTCGAACGGCAACGCGCAGGCATCGGCTTGCCGAATGGCGATGCGCGGATCGGTATTGCGCCGCATTGCCGCCTCGACGAAAACCGGCGAATAATCAATGGCGACGATTTCTTGCAGGCTTGGCTTTTCGGCCAGCGTAAATGTCAGGCTGCCGGTGCCGCAACCGACGTCGAGCACACGATCCCCATCCGCCAAGCCGGCGAAATCGATCAGCATCGGCGCCAGCCTCTTACTCCAGCGCCCCATCAGCCGCTCATAACCATCCGCACTTTCGACATTGAAACTCGATGGCATCGAAGCCTCCCTCTTCAAGGACGATGGTCGATCGCCGCAGAGCTGAGCGATCCGTCGCCTTGGGCGAGGCGGATCCGGCTCTCCGTCGTCCCCGGTTCGGGCTGGGGACGACGGAGAGTGTATCAGGCGGATGCCTTGCCGAGAACGCTCCAGTCGAAGCCGCGCGCCCAATCGGCATAGCTGTGCCAGCCGACATCGGGAAAATCCCGGCGCAGGGCGGCGATATCGGCGTCGTAGCCGGTGCGATCGAACCATTCGAACATCAGCGCCGCGTCCTCGCTCTGCTGCCGCATCGCGGCGATCGGCAGTTCCTGATAGCGTATCGGCCGGTCGAGCGCCTCGGACAGGATCTCCGCCTGCTGCTCGCCAGACAATTCGTCGCCGGCAATATCGAAACGCTTGCCGAACACCTGTTCGCGTCGCTCGGCCAAGGCCGCGACGAACACCCCGATATCCTTTATGGTGATCTGTTGCAGCACGCGTGCGGGCGGCAGCGCTGCCGCATAGACGCCCTGTCGGAGCCCATCAATCGCCCAAGGTTCCACACTATTTTCCATGAAGGCGACGGGTGCGCTGATCGTATAGGGGATGCCGAGGCCTGCGATGTGCTTTTCGACGAGATACTTGCTGTCGAAATGTGGAATGCCGGTTTTCTTGTCGGCGTCGCCAACGGAGGAATAGATCAGGTGACCGACGCCGGCTGCCTTCGCCGCATTGGCGACGGTGATGCCCTGGCGCGTTTCCGCTTCCGTCCCGGCCTCGTAGCTGTTGCCCATCAGGAACATCGTGTCGACGCCGCTTGCAGCCTTCGCCACAGATGCGCCGTCATCCAGGTCGCCGGCAACGACCTCGACCCCTGCCGCGGCCAACCGCTTTGCGCCGTCGCCGTCCGGCTTACGCGAGAGCGCCTTGACTCGGTGTCCCCGCGCGAGAAGCGCGTGCACGACCGCGCCGCCCTGCTGGCCGGTGGCGCCCGTCACCAGAACGCTTCGTGTGTTGCTCATCTGTCTGCTCCTTGTTGTGAACGATGGAGCAAAACTAAGGCCTGTCGGATTGAGCCATAATAGCCTATAGTTTGGAAACATCGTACCATCTCATGACACAATGCTGGATCTCAACGACATTATGATTTTCGCCCGCGTTATCGAGGCCGGCAGCTTCACCGCCGCGGCGCGCCTGCTTGGCATGCCGAAAACGACGGTGAGCCGCCGCATCGCCGCCCTCGAGCGCGAACTCGGCGTGCGCCTGCTGCATCGCACGACCCGCAGCCTCCACCCGACGGATGCCGGCCGCCTCTATTACGAGCAAAGCAGCCAGGCGCTCCGCACAATCGAAGGCGCCAACCTGCGTCTCGCGGAAGCAAGGACGGAGCCCGCCGGCACGATCCGCATATCGGCGCCGGTCGGCTTCGGCGGCCACTTCCTGCAGGATGCGATCTTCGATCTTCTGGCGACCTACCCCAAGTCGAGGGTCGAGTTGCGCCTGACCGACGACAGGCTGAACCTCGTCGAAAATGGCATAGACCTCGCCTTCCGCACCGGCATCCTGGAGGATTCCACGCTGATCGCCCGCAAGCTCGGCTCTACCCACCGCTTGCTCTGCGCGAGCCCCGACTATCTCGCCCGCTGCGGCGCGCCCGATCGCCCGGCAGATCTCGTCCGCCACGACTGCGTCATCGCCGGCCAATCCACCCATGCGCAATGGCTGCTCGAAGGCCCGCACGGACAGGAAACGGTCACGGTCTCGGGACGCTTCGCCGCCAATGAAATGCAGGCGGTCATGGCCACAGCGATCGCCGGCTATGGCATCGCCCGACTGCCCCATGGGGTCGCCAATGGCTTCATCAGGGATGGGCGGCTGTGCCGCGTCCTGGACGGTTACACGACTCCGGCCGGCGGCCTCTATGTCGTCTATCCCAGCAGCCGGCACCTGCCGCCTCTGGTCAAGACCTTTATCGAACTTGCCGCCAGACGGTTGAACGCGGGAATCGGCAGCAGCGACGACTTCGCCATTATATAGCGGCAGCCCCCGTCACACTTCCTTCAGCACCACCTTGCCGTCGAGGCTTTCGATCAAGGTGGCGCTGGCATCATTGAGGCCCGCGACTTCCACGGCGAGTGCATGCTTCATCCGGCAAGCTCCTGCTTGCATCGGCGGCCCGAGGCCGCGTTCCACGCTCGCGCGGTCACATGATGGCATTGCCTCCATTGAAGTCCCTGCGTAAAGCTTGCGCCCGCGCGAGCGCGCCGGCAATCCTTTCATCGGTAAAGGGCTTTGGTATCACATCAAGCGCACCTTCGATGCCGTGTCCGACGCTTTCCGGGCTGCCGGTCACGAAGATGACATCGACGCCGAAGCGGTCGATCAGCCGGCGGGCGAGTTGGGCGCCGCTGAGGCCGTCGGAGAGGCTGAGATCGACGAGTGCAATGTCGCTCTTTGGAGCATAGGCAAGAGCCTGCTCGATTGTCGACACCGGCCCGACCGTCTCATGCCCGGCATCCTGAGCGATCCGCTCGAGCTCCAGGGCGATAAATCCCTCGTCCTCAACGATCATGACTTTCATGGATCATCCTCCTCCCGCGGCAAGATGCCGGTGAGCACAACCCCGGCCATCGGATCAACGCAACTCCCGCTCGAAAGTTTCCTATACAGCCCGGCCTGCCTTTGAAAAAGGTAACCAATTCACCAAGATCATCGGCCGCTACCGCTCGATGCTGCCGTTGCGACGGATTTTTCGCTGCAGAAGCAGGATGCCGTAGAGCAGCGCTTCGGCCGTGGGCGGACAGCCGGGCACGTAAATATCGACGGGCACGATCCGGTCGCAGCCGCGCACCACTGAATAGGAATAGTGGTAATAGCCTCCGCCGTTGGCGCAGGAGCCCATGGAAATGACGTATCGCGGCTCCGGCATCTGGTCGTAAACCTTGCGAAGCGCCGGCGCCATCTTGTTGCACAGGGTGCCCGCCACGATCATCAGGTCAGATTGCCTCGGACTGCCCCGCGGAGCGACGCCGAAACGCTCTATGTCATAACGGGGCATGGACATCTGCATCATCTCGATGGCGCAGCAGGCAAGGCCAAAGGTCATCCACATCAGCGATCCGGTGCGCGCCCAGGTGATGAGTTCGTCGGTGCTGGTGACAAGGAAGCCTTTGTCGGCGAGCTCGGCATTAATTGTCCCCATCATCGGGTCGCCCTGCCGCTGTTCGCCGGGAAACTGGAAGTTCGCCGGTGCTGAGTGAGGCTGCGTCAATGGGGCCATCGTCTTCTCCCGTGAGCCGGCCTCAAACTGGGCTGAAGACGCCAAAGTTCCGACTCCGACGGGCCGTGTACGATACCGCACGCCGCGATTTCAGCAATGTGGAACGCCTTGCCCCCTCAGGGATCCTTATCGAGAAACCAGCCGAGGGCGGGATCGGTCCGGCATCGGGACAGCGGCAATTGCCGCACGGAACGAATGCGGGTAATGCCTCCCTCGCCATCCGTGTCGACGTCCATGCAGGCGCAGGCATAGCCATGGACGGCATGGGTGTAGACATATTCGCCGGTCGTCAGATCTGGAATATGATTCATTCCCTCGGCCTTGTAGCCGCTGCCGTTCTCCATGATGATCCAGCTGCCGCTTGCGTCGTTGAGCGACCAGGTCGCCGTCGCCGGATTGTCCAGCCAGCCGCAGCGCTTTTCCCCCTGTGGCGGCGGGCACGAGAAACATCATCAAAACAAGCGCATGCAATCTGGTCATCGGCCCTCCGCGTCGTCGCCACTATGCATGGCCTGCGGCCGGCAAGGCAACCGCCTTGCCGGCTCGTTTTCACGACGAAGGCGGCGATGGCCGTGGCAGATTTCGCTCAAGGCTTCTCGTTTGCGCTCTCGGCCCGGAAAGCCGCTTCGCCGGCGTCGGAGACCTCGACCCATGTCTTGTCGGGCGCCGCATCCGGCACGTAGCTGTCGTGCCAGTTCCACCACTTGTAAGTCGGCGTCTGCGGATAGCCCTCGGGCGAATCCTCCCAGACCTCCTGCCGGCCGAGCGGCGTGATGTCGAGATAGTTCCAGGTGCCGCCCATCTGCTCGTCGCCGCGGTTGTTGACGAAATAGGTGCGGAAGATGCGTTCGCCGTCGCGGTAGAACACATTGGTGCCGTGCCATTCGTCGACGCCGAAATCCTTGTCGAAGCTGTCGGTGATGGTCACCCACGGCATGCTCCAGCCCATCCGCGCCTTCAGCCGCGCGATCTCGGCCTGCGGCGCGCGCGAGGCAAAGACCAGCGTCGTGTCGCGGGCGTTGAGATGGGCGATATGGGCGACCTGATCGGCCACCATCGAGCAGCCGCGGCAGGCGTGGTCAGGCCAGCCGAAGACGCCGGGCTCGTAGAAGGCGCGGTAGACGATCAACTGATGCCGGCCCTCGAACAGATCGAGCAGACTCACCCTGCCCTCAGGTGCTTCGAAGACATATGTCTTCTCCACCGCCATCCACGGCATGCGCCGCCGCTCGGCGGCAAGCGCGTCGCGGGCGCGGGTTTGCGCCTTCTCCTTCACCAGCAGCTGCTTGCGCGCCGCCTCCCAGGCTTCGGGCGATACTACCGCGGGTTTCTGCATGGGCTGTCCGCCCTTTCCATTCTCGGCTGTTGCAGTCATCGCATTAATCTCCTCGTTCGGGCGAATTGCCGCGCCTCATCATCGATCCGCGGTTCTGTGCGCATTGATCGGACATAGTTTCGCATCGGAAATCGAACAGCGGGAGTAACAAGTGTGACCGAATTTCCACCGCCGCCGTTGCAGCAACGGCGGGGGAGAAGTTCGGGCAATCATCGCTCGGGACAAGGAGGTGCTCCCGAGCCAAATGGATGAATTGCCAAAAGCCACCAACTGAAGGAAGCTTGATGCCGGCTATTGTGGACGGACTACGCGAGATGATGACAGAATCCACTTCCAGGGAGCCAGTCAGGCACGGCAGCGCCAGGATCTGCCGCGGCTGCTGGGACCAGATGCACATGCCGATCCCCATCGGCGGCCCGCTCGCCTTGCCCTTCCGCGCCTTGGGCATCACTCGCAGCAAGATGAACCCCGATATCTGCACGATCTGCGAACGATCCTTCCAATATGTCAAAAAGCAGCGCCAGATCACCGTCGACGCCACCATCCTGTTTGCCGATATCCGAGGATATACGGATTTGTCGGAGCGCATCGAGGCGGTACAGCTGAGCGAGATCGTCAGCCTGTTCCAGGATCGCTGCGCCCAGGCGATCTGGGCACATGACGGCATCGTCAACAAGCAGATGGGCGACGGCCTGATGGCAATCTTCAATTTTCCCATTGTGAGGAAGGATCACGCCGGCGCCGCGATCCTGGCCGCCCAGAAGATCCAGCGAAACTGCACCGCGGCGCTGAATGGCTTGGCCCTCGAAGCCCTGCCCGGCCGCACCCTCGGCGTCGGCGTCGGCATCCATTCCGGCGAGGTGCAGATCGGCGAATTCTCCAGCTTCCGCAGCGATTTCACCGCCATCGGCGGCGTCGTCAATCAAGCCGCGAGGTTGGAATCCGAGGCCGCCGCCGGCGAGATCCTGATCTCGGCGGAAACGGCCGCGAAGGCCCCCGACCTCGCGGCAGGCGCCGAAACCCGCATGCTGGCCCTGAAGGGCATCGAGCAGCCGGTGCAGGCACGTGTACTTGTCAAGCACTGAGCGACGGCGATTGCGGCCTGCTCAAAGCATCATCCCGCCGCCAACATGGCAGCCGCAGTTTCTCACGCTGTGATTGCGAAACATATTCGATTACCAGCCGGTTAATCCTCCGGAAACAAACATCGCTTATCTCTAAGCCGTTTTAACAGCTGGGGTTTCTCATGGGCAGTTTTTCTCTGTTTCACTGGTTGATCATCGTGGTCCCGCTGAGTGTGGGGCTGTTCCTCGCCTTCAGAAAGCCGGCGGCCGGGCCGAACCGCTTCGGTGACCTGCCGCAGGCGATGGGTTTCGGCCAGGCGATCAGCAGCTTTTTCAGGAAATATGTGGATTTCACCGGCAGAGCGAGCCGATCGGAATTCTGGTTTTCGACGCTCTTCGTCGTTCTCGTCGACATCGCTTTGTACCTTATCGAGCCAACCGGAGCATTGGCGGGGATTTGGTCGCTGGCGGTGTTCCTCCCATCAATCGCCATGGCCACCCGCCGACTTCACGATATCAACCGCAGCGGCTGGTTCCAGTTGGTTGCGCTGTTGGTTCCCATCGGAACGATTGTCGTCATCGCCTGGTATTGCAGAGCGCCGGCTGCGGCAGATTCCAGGGCGCACGCATTCTGAGGGGACCGTGGCGACCTTCGGCGGTTCTGGTTGCGCGGAACCCGATCGTCTGCACGAGGCAATGACGCTGCGGGAGGGAGGACGGTTCGCGGGTTTAGAGCTTGGCTTTGCTGTGCCGGCGCTGCTTGGCATCATTGCAGCAATGACGGGTGCAGCCGTGCCGCATGGCTGCATCCGCGGTCGCTTCTAATATCCAGGCATAGCCTAGCCGTAAAACAGCGCTTATCGCGATTAAACCTCGTCTCTTTCGTCATGTCTTCATGCCGGTCAACTCAGGAAACGAGTAGTAACGCAGCCGCTTGTCTTTGCAGCGATTGTCATTCGCCGTCGCGCCCAGGATCTGGCTGTCCGTGAAGGAGACACCGAGATAGGCCCAGTCTCCCCAGCTGCGCTTTGGCACCACGCGCACACAGTAAGCATAGATCTTCTTCTCGGGATCAAGCAGCACCACGCTTGAAATCCGGGCCCAAACCACTTCTCCCGCTTCGTGTCGATAACTTCTCTTGAACACGATGTTGATGAAGTTCTGCCGGACTTCGTTCGAGGGAGGCCGCTGGGAATCTGCAACGGATTGCGACACAGGGGCGTTGCAGCCGGCCAGCATCAGCAGGGCAGCGCAAGCAAGGACTTTTATTCTCATTCAGGTGGATCTCCAAGAATCGCAGTAAAATAACCGCTGCGCATTCCTACAAACACAGCGGGAACAATATTTGCAATGCACGAAAATAAACATTATTTTTTCTGAGCAGGTGACAGCGTAACCGCGAGATGTGCGCCGCTCGGCTTATACCGGAGGATTTGAACCGGAACTTGCGGTCCCATCCTCATCATCGACGATTGGTACCCCGGCCTCCAGCGCCGCAAGGATAAAAGCTTGCCGCACCGTTTCGGCCGGCATGCGACCCGCTAGCCAGGCGCGGCAGAAATCGATCGCTCTCTGCTGATGCACGCCGCCATTGACCGGCCAGTCGGAGACCAGCGCATAAAGCGCGTCCTGCGGTGAGCGGAGAACCAGCCGTTCGCCGGTATCAAGATCGATCGAAATCGGTTTCTTCCAGAAGGCGGAATGGTCGTTAATGGCATTAGCACCTGCAGCTGAGTGGACAGCGAACTAACTGCGGAAGGCCGATCACGGTTCCACTGCAGGTCAGGTGGTATCAGTCTGCAGAAGGTGTGCCGGCGGGATGGTTGCAAGGAGCACGGTTGCTAAGGCGCCGAAGCCTAAGGCCGGTCTTCGAAGGACAATGCGAGGGCGCCGGCATGACGGCGCCACCCTGCGCGCGCCTTGCCATCAACCTGGCAGCTTGCAGCCTTTGCTCATGCCGGCGGATTGCATGGCTGAAACCTTGCCTTTCGATGCAGCAATTTCGCCTTCCTTGTCTCCTCCGGCAACGCTGCCGATCGGGACGCCGACGAGAAAGACGCCGAAAGCATCGCCGTTCGCCGCGCTGATCTGCTGCTTCGACAAGTCGTCCAGCTTGCCCCGCTCCTTCTTGAGTTCGGCAGCAAGAGCTTCGCAGCTGAGGTTCGTATAAGCCGCCATTGGAATATCGACCTGCACGATGGCGTCAGGACGTTTGGCGCAGCCGGCAAGTGTCGCCGTCGCCACGAATGCGATAATGATCTTTTTCATGAATGGTCCCCTATTCCCGCAGCAGCTGTAACACCACCGCTCGCAATGCGGGAGGTGGCCTACTCTTCAACCACAGACTTTTTAATCACCCGCGCAAACCTTAAACGCAGGCGCTTCACCAACATTCCGCGCCAACATTATCCACCATCCCGAACGATTCATTCGTTTCCCTTTTGTACCCTTTCCCTCTTCCCTTTCGCGCTGACTCTCTCCATATTCCCGCCATGGCCAAATCTCCGAAGAAATCCCCCGCCCCGAATGGCTTCGAGGAAGCTCCGCAATCGTCCTTTGAAGGCGCCCCGCTCTCCGGTTCCGTTGCCGATTGGGTGAAGCAGCTCGAGGCAGATGCGGAAGCATCGGGCGTCGAGAGCCAGCGTGATATCGCCTCCAAGGCCGGCAAGCATCGCAAGGCCGTGGAAAACCAGGCGCGCAAGCATTCGGAAGCCGTCAGCGTCAACAAGAAGGCGACGGTGGGCAAGACCGCACGCGGCGTTTCCATCGGCGGTTCCAGCGATCCGAAGACCCGCGCCGCCGCCGGCCTCAACCCGGTCGCCGGCCTCGATATCTCGCTGGAGGATGCCGGCAATATCGCGCCCGGCGGCGTCACCGCCACGGTCGAGGCGCTGTCGAAGCTGATCGAGAGCGGCAATCCGCTGCACAAGAACGGCAAGATCTGGACGCCGCACCGCCCTGCCCGCCCCGACAAGTCCGAAGGCGGCATCCGCATCCTGATGAAGTCGGATTATGAGCCGGCCGGCGACCAGCCGACCGCCATCCGCGATCTCGTCGAGGGCTTGGAGAATGGCGACCGCAGCCAGGTGCTGCTCGGCGTCACCGGCTCCGGCAAGACCTTCACCATGGCCAAGGTGATCGAGGCGACGCAGCGCCCGGCGGTCATCCTGGCGCCGAACAAGACGCTGGCCGCCCAGCTCTATTCCGAATTCAAGAACTTCTTCCCCGACAATGCGGTGGAATATTTCGTTTCCTACTATGATTATTACCAGCCGGAAGCCTATGTGCCGCGCTCCGACACCTATATCGAGAAGGAAAGCTCGATCAACGAGCAGATCGACCGCATGCGCCACTCGGCGACGCGCTCGCTGCTCGAACGCGACGACTGCATCATCGTCGCCTCGGTCTCCTGCATCTACGGTATCGGCTCGGTCGAGACATATACGGCGATGACCTTCCAGATGTCGGTCGGCGACCGGCTGGACCAGCGCCAGCTGCTAGCCGACCTCGTCGCCCAGCAATACAAGCGCCGGGACATGGATTTCACGCGTGGCTCCTTCCGGGTGCGCGGCGATACGATCGAGCTCTTCCCCGCCCACTTGGAGGATGCCGCCTGGCGCATCTCGATGTTCGGCGACGAGATCGACGCCATCACCGAGTTCGATCCGCTGACCGGCCAGAAAGTCGGCGACCTGAAATCGGTGAAGATCTACGCCAATTCGCACTATGTCACGCCGCGCCCGACGTTGAACGGCGCCATCAAGTCGATCAAGGAGGAGCTTCGGCTTCGTCTCGCCGAGCTGGAAAAGGCCGGCCGCCTGCTGGAAGCCCAGCGCCTGGAGCAGCGCACCCGCTACGATATCGAGATGCTCGAAGCCACCGGCTCCTGCCAGGGCATCGAGAACTATTCGCGTTATCTCACCGGCCGCGACCCCGGCGACCCGCCGCCGACGCTGTTCGAATACATTCCCGACAATGCCCTCGTCTTCATCGACGAAAGCCATGTCACCGTGCCGCAGATCGGCGGCATGTATCGCGGCGACTTCCGCCGCAAGGCGACGCTGGCCGAATACGGCTTCCGCCTGCCCTCCTGCATGGACAACCGGCCGCTGCGCTTCGAGGAATGGGACGCCATGCGCCCCGACACCATCGCCGTCTCCGCAACGCCGGGCAGCTGGGAGATGGAACAGTCCGGCGGCGTCTTCGCCGAACAGGTGATCCGCCCGACAGGCCTGATCGACCCGCCCGTCGAGGTTCGCTCGGCCCGCACCCAGGTCGACGACGTGCTCGGCGAGATCCGCGAGACCGCCGCCAAGGGCTACCGCACGCTGTGCACCGTGTTGACCAAGCGCATGGCCGAGGACCTGACCGAATATCTGCATGAACAGGGCGTGCGCGTGCGCTACATGCACTCCGATATCGATACGCTGGAGCGTATCGAGATCATCCGCGATCTGCGCCTCGGCGCCTTCGACGTACTCGTCGGCATCAACCTCTTGCGCGAGGGCCTCGACATTCCCGAATGCGGCTTCGTCGCCATCCTCGACGCCGACAAGGAAGGTTTTCTGCGCTCGGAGACCTCACTGATCCAGACCATTGGCCGCGCCGCGCGTAACGTCGACGGCAAGGTCATCCTCTACGCCGACCAAGTCACCGGCTCGATGCAGCGCGCCATGGACGAGACCGCCCGCCGCCGCGAAAAGCAGATGGCCTATAACCTCGAAAACGGCATCACGCCGGAATCGGTCAAGGCTAAGATTTCCGACATCCTCGATAGCGTCTACGAACGCGACCACGTCCGCGCCGATATCTCCGGCGTCTCCGGCAAAGGCTTCGCCGACGGCGGCAACCTCGTCGGCAACAACCTGCAGGCCCATCTCAACGCGCTCGAAAAAAGCATGCGCGACGCCGCCGCCGACCTCGACTTCGAAAAAGCCGCCCGCCTCCGCGACGAAATCAAACGCCTCAAGGCCGCCGAGCTGGCGGTCATGGACGACCCGATGGCACGCGAAGAATCGAAGGCAATGGAAGGAAAGGCCCGCGGCAAGTCCCCTTCTCCCCAACGGGGGTCCGGAGGACGGGTCGAGACAAGCGGCTCGACCCCGGTCGGTGCCCGCAGGGCGGATGAGGGGGCCACACCCTCCTACTTCTCGCGCCCCTCCCTCGACGACATGGGCCCGGGCACCGACACGACCACGCCCCTATTCCGCAAACCCGACCTCGACGAAATGGGCCGCGACCCGACCACCCCCGCCGGCAAGAGCCTCTTCCGCAAGAACGACCTCGACGAGATGACGGTCGGCCGCACGGAGAAGCCGGTGATCGGTCGGGTGCCGGAAAAGCCGGATGCATCAAAGAGCACGAAGCACTTTTCGCCGCTGCTGGAAGGACAGCCGGAGCGCGATGACGGCGTACGGCCTGTAGTGCGAGGGCGCGTCGGCGCCGGGAGCTATGAGGAGCCGGGCGAGCAGAAGCGCAAGGGGCGGACGAAGGGGAAGACCGGGCGGCCGGGGCGGTGAACTTCAATGCTCCTGAAAGACCGGCGGCGCCTCCCTCGGTCGCCGCCCCACTCTCCTCCGTCATTCCTGTGCTTGTCACAGGAATCCAGTGCGCCCAAGTCCTTGGGCGCGGGAGACTCCCTTTTCAGTAAGAGAGTCATTCACGGCGCGGACGCGCCGTGGCTGGATTCCTGTGACAAGCACAGGAATGACGGAGGATAGCGGGGCCGGCCTCGTGTCAAGGCACAGAGGAATTTGCCCCGCCGCAGCGATGAAACCTATTGCGAAGTGACCGCAATCGGCAGAAAAACCTAGCAAGCGCCGCCACAGACAATCCGGTCCCACCATGCCCGACCTGCGCATCGACCCCTTCCCCTCGTCCGCCGAACTCACCACACTCTGGTCCGCCGCCTGGAACACTGCCACCGCGCCTGACTTCTCACGCATCCTGCCCCGCAGCCTCGCCCATATCGGCGCCTATCACGACAACAGGCTCGTCGGCTTCGTCAATATCGCCTGGGATGGCGGCATTCATGCCTTCCTTCTCGATACCTGCGTTCACCCCGACATGCGCCGGCAAGGCATCGCCACGCAGCTGGTCAGGGAAGCCACGCGGATTGCCCGCGAGCGCGGCGCCGAATGGCTGCATGTCGATTTCGAGCCGCATCTGACTTCCTTCTATCGCGCCTGCGGCTTCCGGCCGACCGGAGCCGGCCTTATCAAGCTGACGTAAGCCTCCCCCTCACCCAAACCTCTCCTCGCCCTTCGCCAGCGCAAAATAAATCCGCTCTACTCGACAGGCCGCACTCCTCGCGCTCGCTTCATACCCCGCCGCCGGCCAGCCGCGCCGGGGGCTCCCGTCGGCCGCGATCAGCCAATACCAGCGCTCACTTGAATCCATCAGGTCGATCTTGAAGATCCGTCCCATACAGGCATTGCCGTCAAAGCCGATGAAATCGTCACCGGGCTTTTCCTTCCAGGCGTGGCGCCATTGGCCCTTCGGCTTCTCGCCGCTGGTGATCAACTCCCAGCTCTTCCAGCCGTTAAAGTCCGATTGCGCGGTCAGGGAGCCGTCATAGGGCCTATGGTCGATTTGCAGGCAGCCTTCCAGAAACTCCGCCACAGAATGACAGAGGGTTGTCCACGCCTCGTCACTGTGCCGGGTCAGCTTGAAGGCAAGCTCGTCGGAGACATTCCTCAAGGCCGCGGCGATGGCGGAGGCGACGCCTTCCTTGCTTGCCGCTTCGCCGCGCAGGCTGATGCAGAGATAGGTGCAGAGAAATTCCGCCGTATCCCGCGCGATCGGTTCGATGACATGCAGGTTGCGGCGTTTGCCGATTTGATAGCCGCCGAAATCCCGAATGCGGCGCTGAGACTGTTTGCGAAGGGCATTGTTGAGGAACGACCGCAGGAGCGTTCCGATATCGTCTTGCATGCGTGGTCCTCTCCTCGTGAGGATGTGTTTGCCGCATGATTTCGTGAATGGCTCCCGCCCGAGCCGGTGACATCAGAGCAATTCCGGACGCAAGACCGCCGCGGCTTGCCGGGACTGCCGCTAGATCAGCGTCGGTTCGGGATCATCCTCGACCTCGTCGATGAGGTCGGGCCTATCGTTCTTCGGCGAGCCGACATCCCGGCCGATTTTCCACATCACCATCAGTTCCGCCGGGAAAGGCTTCATGAGATCGTAAGGATCCGGCTCGGCGGAGAGCCACCGCTCATAATCCTCGCGATGCAGGATGACAGGCATGCGATCGTGAATCTCCGCCATCATCTCGTTCGGCTCGCTGGTGACGATGGCGAAGTTGCGGGTGGACACGCCGTTTTCGTCCTTCCAGGTCTCCCAGATGCCGGCGAGCGCGAAGGCGGAGCCGTCCTTCATGGCGATCGCATAGGGCTGCTTGTTCTTGCCGGTGCCGTGAATGTCCTTCCATTCGAAGAAGCCGTTGATCGGCACCAGGCAGCGACGCGAGCGGTAGGCGGCGCGGGACATGCCGTTGGAACTGATGCCCTCGCAGCGGATATTGACCGGCGGCGGCCGGCCGCCGGGCTTTGCCCAGATAGGCATCAAGCCCCAGCGCGCCACCACGAACATAGGACCTGAGGTATCGGGTTCGCGCACAATATCCCGGATGATAACAGGATAATCCTGCGATGGCGCGCCGTTCCAGCGGGGGAAGCGATTTCCAAGCCCATCGATATCTCCGCCTTTCACGGCAAAGGGAAAATTGCTGATCAATTCTTCGAGCGACGTCTTGACGAAAATGCGTCCGCACATAGGCCCTCGCTGCCGGTAGATATTAGATGTTCCCATTATGTTCCGGAACCAAGTCCGGTCAACAAAGCGTCAGTTGTGCACTTGCCGGAATGCCCCTCCCGCCAGGTACCGCGGCGGCAGGCCGATTACCGGTCTTGCTCAGGCCAATCTGAAGCACCCCGTGACGAATAGGTCGCACCTATAGCGAGAATTATATACGCCAGGAGGGTATAAATTAAAAGACTAAAATACGCCTTTTGGTTTGCAAATTCAAAGTTATTTCCCAGTATTTCAGCCTTAGTTTTTCGTTAAAAAACCAAAGAAAAAATCACAATTTTTCATTGAAAACACCATTAATGATTGGCATAGATCCCCGTGGGGTTGTCTTCCGCCGAACCAATAAACCAGTTCTTCCGCGGATTTCTGATTTTCGAAGTACAACGCATCTATTGGGGTAATTTTAAATATGGCCTTGAATATACTGGACACCAACGGCGCCAGAGTCACCAAGACCGGCGCCGAGTTCGAAGCCTACGATGTCATCCGCGACTCGGCTGCCAACCCTTCCGCACCTGTCTCTCTCACCGTCTCCGATTCCGGCCTGGTGGATCTGGCCGATGAGCTGGCCTCCGTCTCTGCACACGTGATTGGCTCTTACTACGGCAATGCGATCACGACGGGCGGGGGCAACGACACGATCTCAGGCAACGACGGTAGTGACACGCTGAACGGCGGCGCCGGCGACGATGTGATCAGTGGTGGTAGCGGCAACGACAAATTGATCGGCGGCGCCGGTAACGATATAATTTTTGACGGTGGCATCCCGTGGCCGGGAACGGGCGAGCAGCAGCAACTCACCGACATCGACGCCGGTGACGGCGACGATTCCATAGTCGTGGAGAGATACAATCCACTGATTTCAGGAACAGTCGATGGCGGCGCCGGAATCGATACGCTGCAGTCCTTGTCGCTCGATGGTCTGACGATCAAAAACATTGAGGTCCTTCAAACCTCGCCATATACGGTTACCGGTTCGAGCGCGCAGTTCGAAAGCTTTGATAAGATCATCGGATCGACAGATCCGCTTTCCGAGTTCTTCGCCTCTTTGGCGGTGACGGACAGCGCGCACCTTGATCTTTCCGACGAGTTGGCGGACCGTCGAGCCCATATCTCGGGCTGGAACAATCCCTCCGGCGTTGACGTCAAAACCGGCGATGGCGACGACGTATTTTCGGGCAGTGGCGTCAACGACATTTCCGACGGCGGCGGCGGCAATGACTTTCTCGCCGGCGAGGACGGCAATGACAAATTGACCGGCGGCGCCGGCGACGACCAGCTCAATGGCGGCGACGGCACCGACACGGCAGTTTTCGCCGGCAATTTTGCCGACTATTCCCTTTCCGTGGAAAATTTTGAAAAGGTCGTGACGAGCGGACTGGAAGGCACGGATACGCTGCAAGACGTCGAATTCGCGCAATTTGCCGATGGCGTCTACGATTTCGATAAGAACACTTTCACGGTCAACAGCACTCCTCCGGATATTCCTTTGAATATCCGGAGACGAACGGCGCCACGATCACCAAGACCGGCGCGGAGTTGGAAGCTTACGACATCATTCGCCACTCAGAACTCAATCCTCTCGTCGCGGCCACCCTGGTGATCTCGGATTCCGGGACGGTAGATCTTGCCGACGAACTGGGCTCAGGCTCCGCAGATGTGACGGGTTCAAGCGGCGACGATACGATTACGACGGGGGCAGGCAACGACACGATCTCGGGCGGTGACGGCGCAGACACGCTGAACGGCGGCGCCGGAAACGATCACCTCCATGGCGGAACTGGCAATGACATGCTGAATGGTGGCGCCGGCAATGACCAGATCTTCGGCGACGGCGGAAATGACGTCATTCGGGGCGGCGCCGGCAACGATACGATCACCGACGGGGATGTTGGCAACGTCTCTCCGGATCTCGGCCTCGTGCCGGAAGTCCTGGACATCGACGCCGGCGACGGCAGCGATGTCATCATCGTGCAGCCATTCGCTCCACTGATTTCCGGAACGATCAATGGCGGTGACGGGTTCGATCGCCTGCAAGCCCCCGATCTCAGAGGCTTGACGATCGAGAACATCGAATTGCTTGACACGGCAAGATTTCAGGTTGCCGGTTCGAGCGCGCAGTTCGAAAGCTTTGATAGCATTGTCGCCGCGTCGGCCGATCCGTTCGAAAGCAATTCTCGCGCCTCACTGGCAGTGACGGACGGCGCCCATCTCGATCTTTCCGACGAGCTGGGAGATCGGGGAGCCTTCATTACGGGCTACGGCTCCAGCATTGACGTCAAGGCCGGCAACGGCGATGACGAATTTGCGGGAACCGACGGCAACGACATTTTCGAGGGCAATGGCGGCTACGACGTCATCAACGGTGGCGCCGGCATCGACACGGCGGTCTTCTCTAGTAATTTCGCCGACTATATGCTCGGCGTCATCTACGACAATGAAACCCACCACATCGTGACGAGCATGAGCGGGCAGGACTATGAGGATGTGCTGACAGACGTCGAATTCGCCCGTTTCGCCGACGGCGTCTACGAATTCGCCACGCAAACATTCACGAGCACCAATAACGCGCCAACCAACATCCAGCTCTCGAAAACTGCCCTCTCCGAGGATACGCCGATCTGGACGACGCTCGGCCTGCTCAGCGCCAAGGACGCCGATGGTGACGCCCTCACCTACACGCTCATCGACGGCGCCGGCGATCACTTCCGCCTGAAGGGCAATCGCATCGTCACCTCGAAGGAGCTGGACTACGAGACGGCGACGTCCCACACGATCAAGGTGGCGGTCTCCGACGGCAAGGTCGCGGTCGAGAAGGACATCACCATCAACGTCCTCGACGTCAACGAGGCCCCGGCCAACCAGGCGCCGATCAAGCTCTCTTTCTCGCGCAGCTCGATCTCCGAGAATGTCGCAATCGGCACTTCGGTCGGCCTGCTCTCGGCCGTCGATCCGGAAGGCGGCGTGGTCAAGTGGCGGCTGACCGATAATGCGGACGGCATCTTCAAGCTGGTCGGCAACAAGATCCAGACCAAGGCGGCGATCGACTACGAAAGCACCCACAGCCTGACCTTCACCGCCGAAGCCTATGACGCGGCCGGCAACGTCACCAGCCACGACTTCACGCTCGCCGTGAAGGACGTCTTCGAGCCGATGTCATCGAGCCTGGGGCATGAGGCGCTGATCTAGCACGACAGTTTGCCTCAACACCGGTGGGGCTAGCAGTCTTGCAAGCCCCACCGGTGAGACTCTTCCGCCGGTCGTCGCGGGGGCCACCCGAAACCGGCGAGGCCGGCGGCCATGCGGACACCCTCCGAAAATGCCGCTCCACGTCGACGCCGGTTTCGGCTATGATTCTCCACCCACCCGAGGAGAGCCGCATGCGTCTGCCCACATTCATCCTCGCCCTCGCCATTTCGGTCTTCGCCGCCCTGCCCGCCTTGGCGGAGACCTACAAGACGCCGAAAGCGCTGCTCAAGGCGCTTTACAGCTACGACACCGACAGAAGCGACGCCGAGGCGCCCTCGCCCTATTCGATCTTCTTTTCCGACCACCTGAACAAGCTTCTCCAGGCCGATCTCGACAACACGCCGGAGGGTGATGTCGGCGCGGTCGATTTCGATCCTGTCATTGCAGGCCAGGACGGCGAAGCGAGCAACGTCCGGATCGGCCAGCCGATCCTGCTGGACGACAAGGCCGAGGTGGAAGTGCAGTTCGAAAACGGCGAAGAGGTGACGCTCTTCTATACCCTGGTGCGCGAACACGGCGGCTGGAAGGTCGATGACATCGCCAATCAGAAAGGCGATTCTCCCTGGAGCCTGACCGCACTGTTGGGGGATGCGCAGTAGGCGGCGACAGTCCCAACGCGCTGCCCTCTTCCGCCCGTCAGCAGGGGCGTGCCGGTCACGTGAGCAAAGAGAGCGCATGCACCGAGCGCGAGCAAAGAGCAATGCAAGGTTGTTGCGCACTGCCTCGTTCCGTTTCGGCACGCCGATCCCGCCATGGCACAGCCATGCAAGGATTTGCCAACTTTTCGTCAAGTATCTGAATCTTCGGGATTTCCTGTCACGGCAAACGGCATGCCACAATAATGTCGCTTGCCTTTTGACCGAAAAGATGGCACCAATCCACCTACTCGGGCATTAGCATGCCGGTGACTGGACTGATGTGGCAATCCCTTCCGTTACGGAAGGAGACGCGGGAATACCCGCCTGCGTAGACGTTCTTTCCCCGTACGTGACTTCTCCGACTGACCCTTCGTCCCATCGATTCGGGGCGAAAGCTAAAGCCGTCCGCTTCCCCTCGGGGGCGCGGATACTAGACAGACTAAGGGAAAAGGACGATCCCAATGGCCACCAAAGGCACCGTAAAATTCTTCAACCAGGACAAGGGTTTTGGTTTCATCACGCCGGACGGCGGCGCAAAGGACGTTTTCGTCCACATTTCCGCGCTGCAGGCTTCTGGCATCCAGTCGCTGCGCGAAGGCCAGCAGGTTACCTTCGACACCGAGCCGGACCGCATGGGCAAGGGCCCGAAGGCCGTCAACATCTCGGCTTCGTAAGTCATATATCCGCTTTCTGCGGCATGAACGGCGCTCCGCAAGGGGCGCCGTTTTCGTTTGCGCTTGCGAATTTGTCGATCGCACCGGCAAGTGTTATATGCGCCTTTTATGATAACCCGCCGGCGGGCTGCAGGTGCAGCGCCCTGCCGCCTGCGACAAGGAACAAGAAAACCTCGATGATGCAGAAAAGGCCGATTTTTGCGGTCGCCCCGATGATCGACTGGACGGATCGGCATTGCCGCTATTTCCACCGCCAGATCAGCCGCCAGGCGCTGCTCTATACCGAGATGGTGGTCGCCGATGCGATCATCCACGGCCCGCGCGAGCGGCTGCTCGGCCATGACGTGGCGGAACATCCGCTGGCGCTGCAGCTCGGCGGATCGGATCCGGGCAAGCTTGCCGAGGCGGTGAAAATCGCCGAACCCTATGGCTATGACGAGATCAACCTCAATGTCGGCTGCCCCTCCGACCGCGTGCAATCGGGCACCTTCGGCGCCTGCCTGATGCTGACGCCGGAGACGGTGGCCGCATGCGTCGCGGCGATGAAGGCGGTCGCGACCGCGCCGGTGACGGTGAAATGCCGCATCGGCGTCGATGAGCAGGAGCCGGAAGAGGCCCTGCCCGCGCTTATCACGCGCGTTCTCGATGCCGGCGCCGACGCGATCTGGATCCATGCGCGCAAAGCCTGGCTGAAAGGCCTGAGTCCGAAGGAGAATCGCGAGATCCCGCCGCTCGACTACGAGATCGTCTACCGGATGAAACAGCGCTGGCCCGACGTCTTCATCGGCATCAACGGCGGCAT
Organism: Rhizobium sp. H4; assembly: GCF_003013335.1. Lineage (NCBI taxonomy): Bacteria > Pseudomonadati > Pseudomonadota > Alphaproteobacteria > Hyphomicrobiales > Rhizobiaceae > Rhizobium > Rhizobium sp. H4. Next base: position 91,278 of record NZ_PSOW01000011.1, on the reverse strand, counting down.
CCGCACGCTCGACGAGGCCGCGAGCCACCTCGCCCATGTCGACGGCGTCATGCTCGGCCGGGCAGCCTACCAGAATGCGGCGGTGCTTGCCGACGTCGACCACCGCTTCTTCGGGGCGCCGGCGGCAGAACCCGACTGGCCGGCGCTCTGTGAGCGGATGATGACCTATGCCGAGCGCCATATCGCCGCCGGCGGACGGCTGCAGCACGTGGCCCGCCACATGGTCGGCCTTTTCACCGGCCTGCCCGGTGCCCGGCGCTACCGCCAGATTCTCTCCACCGACGCGGCAAAAACCGGCGCCGGACCGGAGGTGCTGGCGGCGGCCTTCGCGGCGGTGGATTTTTCGGGGACGGAACAGGAAGCGGTCAGCGCCTGACGTAAGGTTATGTGTTCGTCGCCACGTCGAATGTACTTACCTTGTGTTACGAACTCTGCCACGGCTTATGACCGCGCCATCGGCAGCAAGATCTTCTTTTCGATCCGGCCGGCCACGGAGAACACCAGGATTTCCGTTTCTCTGCCGATCCGGCTGCCGTCCATCAGCCTGACAATATCGTCGACGCCGCCGACCGGGCTTGCGTCGATGGCGAGAATGTAATCGCCCTCCTGCAGCCCGCCCTTTGCCGCCGGCCCTTCCGGCTCGACACGCCGGATGCGAACGGAGGTCGTCTGCAGCGTGCCCGCTGCCAGCGCAACCCGGCGCGGCAGCACGATCGTGTCGCCTGAAATACCGATGAAGGCCCGTCGGACCTGGCCGTAGCGGAGGATTTCCGAAACGACGAAATTGGCCGTATTCGATGCCACGGCAAAGGCAATGCTCTGCGCGCCCTGGATCACGGCGGTGTTGACGCCGATGACCTCGCCGCCCGAAGACACCAGCGGCCCACCGGAGTTGCCGGGATTAAGCGCCGCGTCGGTCTGAATGACATCCTCCATCAGCCTGCCGCTTGCCGCCCGCATCGAGCGGCCGAGCGCCGAGACGATGCCTGCAGTGACCGTCCATTCGAAGCCAAGCGGGTTTCCGATCGCGATCGCAATATGCCCCCGGCGCAGGCGCTGCGAGTCGCCGAGCCTCGCCCAGGCTCCGGTGCTCGCATTGGCCCGAACAAGAGCGATATCGGTATCGATATCGCGGCCGAGCACACGTCCCTCGGTGATGAATTCGTCCGGCGTGGTGATGCGGACGAGCTTGGCGTCGCCGACGACATGGCTGTTGGTGATGATCAGGCCATCGGGCGAAACGGCAAAACCCGACCCATGCCCCTGCCGGCCTCCCACCCGCTCGATCCGGCTGACCGCCGGCCCAACCCTGTCGACTGCGGCTGCGATCGATTGCGAATAGGCATCGATCAGCGCCACGTCATCCCCGGGCGCGATGTCCTTGTCCATGAAACCCATGATCTGATCCTCTGGCGGCAGCAACGGCCGTCCCGCCGCCGGCAAAGCAATCGCGATTGCGATCGTTGGCCATGGCGCTGTTCGAGAGAATTAGATGGTTGGGCGTCGATCCGCGTTCAAGTGAGCGCCAGCGGAGCTTGCATCCCGGCGCAACAGGAGGGAAGGCGAACCTAGCCGGAAGGATAAATCGAACTACCGCGACAGATAGATTGAACGAATGGAAATAAAATGGCTCATTATCAGCCCGTATCTCGGCGCATTCCGCAACCGAGATGCGGGGTATCAAAAGGAATATTCGCAGCGCGAAGCAGCAGGCAAGGCGCGCCATGTCCTGCTGCCGCGGCCTGGAAGGATGGGCACCCGGCATGAAGACTAGCCTATCAAACCGCTGTCATATCAATGAAATACAATGATGTGCTCAATAAGCACTTCATTATCTTGCCAATTTTAACCCCCGCAGGCGCGGTTCTCCGGCCCCTGGCGTAACGACCCTCCCGGGCCTTGCCGATCACGCCTGCAACTGTCTGTCTAGTTCAATCCACCCAATCAAGGAGTCATGACATGAGCACAGTCACAACCAAGGACGGCGTCGAGATTTTCTACAAGGACTGGGGGCCGAAGAACGCCCAGCCGATCATGTTCCACCACGGCTGGCCGCTGAGCGCTGACGACTGGGATACTCAGATGCTGTTCTTCCTCGAGAAGGGCTACCGCGTCGTCGCCCATGATCGGCGCGGCCACGGCCGCTCCACCCAGGTCGGCGACGGTCACGACATGGATCATTACGCCGCCGATGCCTCAGCCGTCGTCGAGCATCTCGATCTTAGGAACACCGTCCACGTCGGCCATTCCACCGGCGGCGGCGAAGCGACCCATTATGTCGCCCGCCACGGCCAGCCGCAGGGCCGCGTTGCCAAGCTCGTCATTATCGGCGCCGTGCCGCCGCTCATGGTCAAGACGGATGCCAATCCCGGCGGGCTGCCGATCGAAGTTTTCGACGGCCTGCGCCAGCAGCTCGCCGCCAATCGCTCGCAGTTCTACCACGACCTGCCGGCCGGCCCGTTCTACGGCTTCAACCGGCCGGGCGCGAAAGTGCGGGAACCGGTCATCAACAATTGGTGGCGCCAGGGCATGATGGGCGGCGCCAAGGCGCATTACGACGGCATTAAGGTGTTCTCGGAAACCGACTTCACCGAGGATCTGAAGATCATCACCGTGCCGACCCTCGTCATGCATGGCGATGACGACCAGATCGTGCCGATCGCCGACTCCGCCCTGCTCTCGTCCAAGCTGCTGCAGAACGCCACGCTCAAGGTGTACGAGAAACTCCCGCACGGCTTGTGCACCACCCACGCCGATATCGTGAACCCCGACATCCTCGCCTTCATCAAGGGCTGACGCTAGGCCGGCGGGCGCTGGAGGCGCCCGCGGGCCATGCCGTTTCCGGTAAAACGGCTTTCGCATGAAACCGTTTTCGCCGATTTGCGTTTAGCGGCCATGAAAAGAGAACGTGAACCCTCATCAAAGGCTTACCGGCAGGATCGTTTTGAAAATACCGAGCGAGCCGCCAAGGAAACCATCGAGGCGGAGCAGCGGGCCCGCCGGGAAAAGACCAAGCGGCTGAAAGAACTGCGCTTATCGCAGCAGGGCGGCAAGGATCCGGCGGCGAGGTAGGCCTATTCTGATGCCGTCGACCAGCGCATCTCCATGCCCTCGCCTGCGTCTCCGCGTGCCCTGTTTCCAACGCCGCGCTTTTTTGGGGACGCGCACATGGCACTGCAGCATCTTGAAGCGTTGCGCTGCTTTTTCAATTCAGACGTTCGCCCATCTTGCAGAGCAAGGCCTGCGAAATTATCTTTTTTCGCAATAGCGATTCACGGCATCGAAAAAGGGCAGACTGCGATGTCAGACAAGCTGTTCAGCACGCGTGACGAACCGCTCGCCTCGGAAGACCTCGCTGTCTGCAGGCGTGTGCATGAAGCTCTTTGCAGCGGGCTCAATATCGACAGATCAGGCGCGGAAGCCGATCGTCTCGGCGCCCTCATCATCGAGCTATATCGGCAGGGTGTGCATGACGAGACCCAGCTTCGCCTGCTTGCCGGCGGGAAACGAGGCTGACCGGGCAAGTCATGCCATGCCCGGCCTCCCCTCTTCTTCGCGCCCCTGACCTTCCTCGTTACGAGCGAGATAGGATGCACGTTTTCCCATGACCCCTGCTGACGTTATCAGAGGCCGCTGGTTTCCGTGCTCGTGGCCGCCGAGGTTTCAGTCGGATCGATGGCCGGCGTGGATTCGATCGCTCCCGCTACCTCTTCCGAGCTGCCCGTGTCGGCTGCCGGCGTTTCCGCAGTCACGGCAGGATCTGTCGTCTCGGTGCTGTCGACCGCTTCGCTGGTCTCGGTTTCGGTTCCCGCTGCTGGGGTTTCCGCTGGGGCTTGCGCCGCCATGGTCTCCCGCATCTGGTCAATCTTGCCGACCGCCGTGCCGATGCCAAGCGTATCCTTTGCCCAGCTTAAGGCCTCAGGGCTGACCGTGCCGGTCTTGGTGGCGGAAGCAAGCGCGGCCGCCAGCGCGGCGTCGCCAAGAGCGGGATCGTCGGCCGGCGGGGCAGCCCCCTTGGTCAGTTCGTACTGCGCATAGGCGGTGGCGAATGCCGAGATCGCCGCCATGCGCGGGTCAGCCGTATTCATCAGGGCATGGAAGTTGCGTTTGAGCGAATTGAGACCGGCGAGCTCGGCCGCCGGCTTCTTCGCGGGCTTTGCCGCAGGCGCCGAGGCGATGGTCGTCTTCTTGGCCGAGCCCTTCGTGCTGACGGTCTGCTTGGCCGACTTCGCCTTGCCGGCCTGGCCGGTCTGGACCGATTTGCCGGCGCTCTTGGCGCTACGGCCGTTTTCGGACTTGCCGCTGGAGCGGGTGCTGCTCTTTCCGCTGCCGCCGCTGTTACTGCTGCCGCCACCGTGGCTGCCGCTGTTGCCGCTACCGCTCCCGCCGCCATGGCTGCCTCCGCCACCGCCATTGCCTCCGCCGCTTCCGCCTCCTCCGCCGCCGTTACCGCCGCCGCCTCCGTTGCCGCCCTTGGCGAAAGCCGGCGAGAGATCGGTAGAAACTATGGTGAGAGGTGAAAGCGCCACTGTCGTGGAGAGACAGAGAACGCCGAGAAGCCTGCAGAGCCGCATGATAATCCTTCCGCACTGGAGTGCCGTTGCATCAGGATTGAACCAGCAAGCCCATGAAGATCTCATTGAGCAACTGCTTTCAATTTGAACTTCCTGCCGAATATTTCCGCGAGAAATGCCTTCATCATTCCCAGAATGAAACTAATTCCCTTCCGTTGCGTTACCCCCCGATACATCCGTCTACCAAGGTGAATGAAATGAACAAATTCGCCATCATTGCTCTGTCGATAGCGACGGCTTTCTCCGGAACGCCGGTTTCGGCAGCCCCCGCCTTCGTGCCGAGGCCGGTGCAATCGGCTGCCCAGCCGGCGCCGGGGGATAACGATGCCCGGATCATGACCGTCGGCTGCAGCAGGTTCTCGATCGTCTGCTCGCGCTATGGTGAACGGCGCAGACATTACAGCGATCGCCGTTACTATCGTGACCGCAGCTACTATCGCGACCGAGACTACTATCGTGGCGACCGCTACGGCTGGGATCGCCGTTATGACCGCAGATGGCGGCGCCACAACGACAACACCGGCGCCATAATCGGCGGCTTGGCGGCCGGCGCCCTGATCGGCGGCATCATCGCCTCGCAACCCCGCGCCTATAGTTCGCGTGGCTATAGCTCTCATGCCGAATATTGCTACGCCCGCTATCGGTCGTATCGCGCCTATGACAACACCTACCAGCCGAACTACGGCCCGCGCCGTCAGTGCCGGTAATTTTGTCACCCCTGTTCCAGAGCAAGCCCCGCATAAAGATGCGGGGCTTTTTGTTGTCACTCGTTTGAGAGAACACCCGAACGCAAAAGACGGACGGAGCACGGCTTTTCGGTCCCGGCTCCGTCCGTCCCGTCCGCCCAGCCTCGGGGTTGGCTGAGCACGGTCAATAAGCGACGGCCGCCTTCGGCTTCTTCTCCGTCCATTGCGGCGGCGCGCCGTATTTGGCGGCGACGGCGCCGACCAGCCCGGGCTCGCGGCCGAAGGCATCGCAGGCGACGTATTTCGGCTTGCCGCCGAGCCAGGATTTCATCCGCTGGCGGGAGGGAAGCGAAAGGTCCAATCCCTTCCGCTCCTTGCCTGCGATCAGCATGCGGGAGAATTCGCTGCTGAACTTCGAAGCCAGGCCGTAGGCGTCACCCACCTCGGAAACGCGCGGATTGTTCTGAAGCGAATTTGCCCCGCGCGCCCAGACCATCGCCGCCCGCTGTGCGCCCGATTTGTCGACCGCCTCGGCTTCCACCGCCAGCCCGCCGAGCCCTACCGGCAGGCGCGGCACGCCGACCGGCAGCGCAAAGCCCGTCCCGACGGTCACGACGGTGGAAACGCCCGCCATGGTCTTGTTGGTCGGCACGATGTCGGTGACCATCGAGCGGATCGTCAGGTCCGCGCTCTCGCCTGCTGCCACCATCTGGTATCTGTCGCTCAGGGAGATGCAGAGCGCCCGGTCAAGCGCGTTGGCGACCATCGCGCGGTCGGCCGGCGATTTGATCCGGCTTGCCGCAGCGAAGCCGAACCGCGTCGGCTCGATGGCGACCGTCTTGATCGGGGCGAGACTGAGGCCATCGACATAGGCGCGTGATTTCGAAAGCTTGCCCTTCGGCGCGCCGAGATTGGAATAAGTGGAGAGTGTGCCGCTCTCCTTGAGCGGGACCGAGCTGCACCCGACCGCAGCCACGGTCAGCGCCAGCGGCAATGCGAGGGACACGGCTTTCGAAGCCTTTGAAAAAGATGAAGTAAAAAGATTTCTGCTCACTCTGATGGCCTCCGTCGCCGATAATGTGCGGGGAAATTGGCGGCGAAGAATTGCCGCAGCATTACATCGTTTCCGGCAGCATCGGCTGCCGGAAACAACCGGCGTCATCCGAGTTGGATCGCCACCTCGATGCCGGCGGCAGCGCTCGCGATGCGAACCTCGCCGCCATGGTTCAAGGCGATCTGCCTGACGAGGCTGAGGCCCAGCCCCGCCCCCGTGCTCTTCGGAGTGACCCGGTAGAAGGGCTCTAACACCAGTTCCCGGTGCTCGGCCGGAATGCCCGGCCCTTCGTCGGTGACGCTGATCCGCCCGCCGCCTGCATCCGAGACTGCGACCGTGATCATGCCTCGGTTGCCGCCATGGTCGATGGCATTGCGCACAAGGTTGCTGACGGCCCGCGGCAGCGCCGAAGGACTGCCCTTGCGTTTCAAGCTCTCGACCTCGCTCTGAAACGAGATCTGGTAGCCGGCGCCGATCGCCAGCGGCGCAAGATCGGCCACGACGCCGCGGGCGATCTCGACGAGATCGACCATTTCATGGAGATCGGTTGCCTGGCCGTTGCGCTCGAAATCGAGCAGCTGTTCGGCCGTCTCGGCGAGGCGCGCGACGTCGTCCAGCAGCCGCCTGCGGTCCTGCCCCTCAGCCGTCCCGTCGATCCTGGTCTGCATGATGGCGATCGGCGTCCGCAGCTCGTGCGCCGCGTCCATCAGGAAGTGCTGCCGCTTGCGGAACTCGATTTCCAGCCGGTCGAGTGCCTCGTTGAAGGCGATCACCAGCGGCGCGATCTCCCTCGGAATCCCGTCCAGCGGCAGGCGCGCATCGTAGCGGCGCGGTTCGATCTCCGAGGCTTTGCGGGCGACCTCGCTGACGCTGGCAAGGCCCCTCCGGACGATCCTGGGAACGGTGAGGAAAACCGCGGGCAAGGCAATGGCGAGCAGCGGTACATAGATCGGATAGGCGATGCCCATCAGCGTGAAAATTGGCCAGCCCTTGTCTGCGACACCGCCGAAGAGCACACGCAGCTCGCCAATACCGGTCTCGACGCTTTCCACCGATGCGATCTCGTTTGTGCCGGCCGATCCCCTGATATCGGCTCCTTCAAACAAATAGGTCAGACGTACAAGCTCGGCGTAAACAGGGGGAATGGTCCCGTACGACACAAAGGAGCCGTTCGGCGTCGCCGCGACATACCAGAGCCCGTCATATTGCTGCTTGAGCGCGTTAAGCTCCAGCGTATTCCTTATTTCGAGTCGTCCCTCGGCATCGAGCGAGACGGCCGGAGCCAGGACTGCAGTGATATGATCCTCCAGCGCGACATTCGGAGAGAGGATCGCCGCGCCATAGAAGCAGAGACCGATGATGACGGCCGTCACCACGCTGACGAAGACCAGGCTAAGCTGCCAGCTGAGCCGCCACCAGAGCGATGGATTGGAGCTTCCTGCCCCCATCATTCTTCCTTCATGAGATAGCCGACGCCGCGGATATTGTGGATCGAAACCTCCGCACCCGCATCGGCAAGCCGCTTGCGCAGCCGCGATATATGGGCATCGAGGGCGTTCGACTGAATTTCTTCTTCATAATTGTAAACGGCTGCCTCCAGCGTCGCGCGCAGCACGGTCTTCTCCTTGCGCCTGGCGAGCGCGGCGAGCACCAGAAGCTCGCGCCGCGGCAGATCGAGCGGCATATCGCCGACGGTGACGCTCAAATGCAGGGGATCGATCACCATCCGCCCGGCCGTGATCTTCAGCTCGGAAAGGCTCGGCGGCCGCCGTAGCACGGCCCGCAGCCGCGCCATCAGTTCCTCGACCAGAAATGGCTTGCCGAGATAATCGTCGGCGCCGAGATCGAGCCCCTCCACCCGCTCCTTCGGCGCGTTCAGCGCCGTCAGCACGATGATCGGCGTATCCTTGCCGGTCCGCCTCAGTTCCGGAATGAAGCGCAGCCCCTCGCCGTCAGGCAGGCGCCGGTCGAGCAGGATCGCATCATAGGGGTTCTGCCGCGTCAGCTCCACGGCATCGGCAAGATGCGCCGTGTGATCGGTCACGATCCCATGCTTGCCGAGCGCCGCAGTCAGCGCTTCGGCCAGCTCCTTCTCATCCTCAATCAGCAGAATCCGCATCGCCCAACCAACCCTCACGCCCCTGTTTCGGCCGCAAGGGTTGCAGCAACATTGCGGAACTTGAAAGGCAGCCGGTCATGCTGCTGCAATTGTTCCACCGGAGGATCAGGCACCACAATTCAGGACCTCGACATGATCCATTTCAAATCCATCCTCCGCCTCCTGGAGACTTATCTCCTCTCCACCTTCATCCTCGCGAGCCTGCTGGCCGGGCCGTTGATCATTTTGTTCGTGAGGTAGAGACGAAATTCAACCCAAGGAACGATAACGAAAATTGGAGATTGACCGTAATTGGCTTTTGCTGCCAGGTGGAAGCAACGGCGTGCCGTGCGGCACCCTCATCCGACCCTTCGCCTAAATCACGCCACCCCAGCCGCCATCTTCTCCCGCACCTCCAGAAATGCCGCCGTCAGCCGCGCCAGCACCGGCGAGGTCACCGTCCCGTTCGCCCCGCCGACCGGATCGACGATGTGGATCTGCCGCAGATCCTCCATGAATTCATCCCAGAGCGACTGCCCGCCTTCCTCCAGAAGCTGCGCGCGAATGCTGAGATCCTCCGTCACCGGCAGGTGACGCCTGCCCCAGGCGCCGATCATGGCGAAGACGGGCACGAGTTGGATCGCCGGCTCCGTCAGGCTGTAGATCGCTTTCTGGCTGTGGCTCGGATCATCCCGCTTGCTGATGAAGCCGAGCGAGAGCAGCCGTTTCAGCCGCGCCGCCAGAATGTTGGAGGCGATGCCCTCCTCCGAATTGTTGAGCAGATCGCGGAAATGCCGGCGGTTGCCAAACATGATGTCGCGGATGATGATCAGGCTCCACCGGTCACCCAGCACTTCCATCGTCAGGTTGATCGGGCAGCCGGACCGCAATTCAATATCCACGAAGCATCTCCTGTAAAAACCAGTTGCATTATAGGATCGCTTATGTGAGAACACAACTAGTTTCAAACTGCAATCACATGGAGGAGAGCATGTCTAAGGTGCGCGTTGCAGGGTTTTCCGTTTCCGTCGACGGTTTCGGCGCCGGTCCGGAACAGAGCCTGCAGTATCCGCTCGGCAAGCGGGGACCCGAGATGTTTCAATGGTTTTTCCATACCCGCACGTTCCGTGCGATGCAGGGAAAGGACGACGGTTCGCAAGGAGTTGACGAGGATTATGCCGCCCGCGGCATGGCCAATTTCGGCGCCTTCATCCTCGGCCGCAACATGTTCGGTCCGATCCGTGGCGAGTGGCCGGACGATGCCTGGAAAGGTTGGTGGGGTCCGAACCCGCCATACCACGCACCGACCTATATCCTGACCCACTATCCGCGCGAGTCGCTGGTCATGGAAGGCGGCACGACCTTCCACTTCATCACATCTGGCATTCATGAAGCGCTCGACAAGGCCAGGGCGGCGGCCGGCAGCAAGGATGTAAAAATCGGCGGCGGCGTCAGCACCGTGCGGCAATATCTGCAGGCCGGCCTGATCGATGAACTGCACTTCGCCGTCGCCCCCGTCGTGCTCGGCAAAGGCGAAGCGCTGTTTTCAGGCATCGACCTGCCGGCCCTCGGATTCCGCGTCACCGAACATGTCGCCAGCGAACACGCCACCCATATCGTGCTCGCGAAATAATTGCCAGCTCAGGCCGTCCGGGCAAGGCGGTCGCAAGGGTCGCCTGCTCGCGTCAGATCTAACCCGGAATCACTCGGTATACGCATGCCGTTCCCTCGACGCCCCGCAACGGGGCCTCGAAGGCGGCCAGCCGTTGGCCGGAAAGCAACTGGGCGACACCAGGTGCCGAAAACAGCGCTTCGGAAATGCATATCTCGCCGGCATCGGCCAGCGACTGCACCCGGGCAGCGACATTGACGGTCTGTCCGAAATAATCGAGGTTGTCGTTCAAGGTCACGGCGATGGACGGGCCGCAATGGGCGCCGATTTTCAGGATGATGCTGGGATCGCCATGTTCGCTGTTGAAACGCTCGATTTCCCCAAGCATATGCAACGCCGCCGAAACCGCATCGGCCGGGCGGGAGAAGGCAGCCATCACGGCATCGCCGATCGTCTTGACGATTGCGCCCGAATGCTCCTGCACCGTGGCGCCGAGCAAGGCGAAATGCTCGCGCACCAGCGCATAGGCGTTGAGATCGCCGAGCCGTTCGTACATTGCGGTTGAGCCCTTGAGATCGGTGAACAGCAGCGTCACCTGGCGGATGCCGAGCCCCTCCCTTTCGTCAACGCGCTCGGAACGAAACAGCCGCCGGAAGGTTTGGCGCGCCAAAAGCATTCCGCCCGATACATAGGGATCGAAGTCGAGGACCGGCTTGGTGGTCTGCGCCAGGATCTCGGGCGGCCAGTTGATCAGCAGCAGCGAGCCTCGCATGGCCGCCGAGTTCTCGACGTCGACGATGACGGGGCCGGGCCGCACCGACGGCAGCGAAGCGCAGAACCGCTGACCGTCATATCGGACGCGCAGGAGCGTCGGCACCGTCACAGGTTCGCCTGCCACCGGCAGCGCAAAGCTCGCCTGCGTCTGCACGTTAATGCCAGCGAGCGCCCCGGGACCGAGTTCCGTCCTCACCGTCGTGACGGATGCGGGCGCCAGGAAGGTCACGCCGCGCACCATCCCCTTGAGGACGTCGAGAAAGCGCGCCTGCTGGCCGGGCAGCCGCGCGTCACCCAGAAACCGCGCCTTCCAGTGAAAATCCTCGACCGAAAGCGAGCCGGGATCGTGAAACGGCAGCCGGCGCAACTGCGGCGACACCGTGAAGGTCACTTCGATGAAGTCGTCGAGGTCGGTTTCGCCGGAGACGTCGCAAAGGCCGCAGACATAGTGGGTCTTCAGCGTCCGTAGCGCGCCGAAACTGTCGAGCACCATGCCGGATTGGGGACACACGACGTCCCAGCTCATCTCGAACAGGCCGCTGCGCGTCGCATGGAGAAAGAGATCGATGCTTTCGGCCTCGGAGATCGCGTGATCGCGCGCAAAAGCCAGCGGGTTGATGCGGTAGAGCGAGAAATCGTCGCCGCTGCGGATCAGGCTTTCGAACTTGGAGATGACGCGCGGGCTCCAGGACCGGGCAAGCTCCATCTCAGTCATCTTGCTGTCGAGGAGTCGTTCCCGAACATCGCTCATCTCACACCTGCGCCTCGATTGGCCAGGCCATGGGATCCACGGCGGCTCCCGCAACTATAGCAAAAAACGGGCCGTGCGTCCGCCTTCGGCAGCCTTGGACGCGCCGGCCGCAGCGCCCGCCGGGCGGCCCGACCGCGCCAAAAACTAGCTCTGGCATTGCTGCGGAATGAGCGTAGAGTGAGCGTCATCGGCCCATCGCATCATCGGCGCGACCGCTTGGGAGATCATAAGTGCTCTTGCCGCTTTATGGAGGGTACGACGTTGCTCCTATCGCTTATCTCACTCGACGACCACGAAATAACCATCGTCACCGATGCCGTTCGGCAATGGTGCGGCGAGAAGAAACTCGACATCGACAGCGTCGAGGGACGCCGCGCCATCACGGTCGCGGTCGATCTGCTCCAGATGAACACCCGCGGCGACAGGCTTTTTGCCGAACTGTCGAAGCAGTTGGACCACTAAAAGATCCGATATTCTCTCGATGAGCTCGGACACCTCTTAGGTGCCGGTGCCGGCCAGATCGCGCAGGTCTCGGCTTGAAGGTCGAGGCCCTGCGAGATAACCGCACTCCCCACCCACCTTGCACATCTCCACTCCCTCGCCTAAGGCAATGCAACCTCCTTCCGCAAGTCCGCCCGGTGCTCCGCTTCATCCTCCACGCCCTCGCCGCTCTCGTCCTGACGCTGCTCACCCAGATCGGCGGCATCGCCTATCTCATCGCCCTCGCCGCCGCGCGAATATGCGGCCTCAGGCGATTTCCCGCCAAGCTCGCGCTCTTCCTTTTGTGCTACGCCGCCGCGACCGTCGCCACGCAGTTTGCGGCACCGGCATTCGGCCGCGTTCCACTCTCCTGCCTGTCAAGCACCGAAGACTGGCTCGTGGTCCGCTCGCCAATCTACTGCGCGCTGAACCGCAACTACGTCACGCCCAAGCTTCGCGATCTGGCAGCGGCGCTCGCCGCCCATATGGACAAGCAATTTCCCGGCACCGTCACCGTCGCGCTGGATGCAAACTTCCCTTTCGTCAACGGTTTCCCGCTGCTGCCGCATCTCTCGCATGCCGACGGCAAGAAGCTTGATTTCGCCTATTACTACAAGGATGCAAATGGCGCCTTCCTGAATGGCGCCACCCGCTCGCCGATCGGTTATTTCGCTTTCGAGGAGCCTGGCCCGGGCGACGAACTGCCATGCGCGGGTCGCCATGACTGGCTCACCACCCGCTGGAATTTCGATGCGCTGCAGCCATTGTTCCCGGCCTACCGGATCGAGGAGCAGCGCACCGCGGCGGCGGTCGCCTGGCTGACGACGGAAGGGGTCGCGCGCTTTGGTCTGCAGAAGATCTTCATCGAACCGCACCTGAAGAACGGGCTCGGGATCACCGACGCCCATGTCCGCTTTCAGGGCTGCCGGGCCGCCCGCCACGATGACCATCTTCATATCCAGGTCGAATGAGACCTGCCCAACTCGCTTGCACGCGACAGGAAATCCGCTAGAGCTGATCCGGCAACGAACCAGCGGCTCCGATATCGAGAGTGGATCATGGAACACACTATCGTCGCTGTTGTCGGATCGCCTGCCGCTGTCGCGGTGATGGTTGCGGCGACGGGCTGCCCGGAGCCGACGGCATTGCTGTTTGGCCTGGCGATCGCAGCCAATCGACCGGCTGACGAAACTGCAGCCCGCCGCTCTCCGACAAGCCCTCGCGACCGCCCGGCGAATGTTTCGATCCGGCGCGCGCCGCAACCATCCGTGGCAGCACCTCTTTCCGGCTGCCGCCCGATTGTCTATTTTCGCCATCCATGTCCCTAAACGAGAGGTTTGCTTGTGAGTGTCGGCCTGATTGCCCTGCTTGATGATGTTGCCGCGCTTGCAAAGGCGGCCGCTGCTTCCCTGGACGATGTCGTCGCTCACGCGGGCAGAGCCGGCGCCAAAGCCGCCGGCGTCGTGATCGACGACGCTGCCGTCACGCCGCGTTATGTGACCGGCCTGTCGGCGGCGCGCGAGCTGCCGATCATCGCGAAGATCGCCGTCGGCTCCCTCAAGAACAAACTTCTGTTCCTCCTGCCGGCAGCACTCGCCCTCAGCCTCCTCCTGCCGCAAGCGGTGACGCCGCTGCTGATGCTCGGCGGGCTCTACCTCTGCTACGAAGGCGCCGAAAAGGTCTACGAGCTCGTCGTGCCGCATGCCGCCCATTCACACGAGGCGGGGCTCGAGACGATCAGCGTCGATGCCAAAACCTTCGAGGACGAAAAAGTCGCGAGCGCAGTCAGGACCGATTTCATTCTGTCGGCCGAGATCATGGCGATCACGCTCGGCTCCCTGTCCGAGTCGGGGCTGGCGATGCAGGCGCTGGTTCTCGCCCTGGTCGGAATCATGATCACGGCTGCCGTTTACGGCGTCGTCGCTCTGATCGTAAAGGCGGACGATTTCGGCCTCTGGCTTGCCCAGCGCTCCTCCCCTTCTCAAGCCGGCGCGCTCCTGCGCATGCTCGGGCGCGGCCTCGTGCAGGGCATGCCCTATCTTCTCAAGGTGCTCGGCCTGATCGGGACGGCGGCGATGATCTGGGTCGGCGGCGGCATCATCGTGCACGGCGCCGAAACTTTCGGCCTCGCCTGGCCGAGCCATCTCCTCCACGATGCCGGGGAAGGTATCGCCCATGCGGTGCCGGCCGGCGGCGCCGTGCTTTCCTGGCTGGTTCAGGCGGCCGGTGCAGGTCTCGTTGGCATCCTCATCGGGCTGGCGACAATCCCGGCCGTCGGCTACGTCGTTGCGCCGGCATGGCAGTGGTGCTCAACACGCCTACGCCGGATCAGGACCGCATGAGGGGCTAGAACAGGACGATTTTAGGCTCGGTCGGCCTAAAATCTGAACCCTGTTCTAAATTAATGATGTCGTCCGAAAACCGCCTCACCCTTTCGGCATCATGCTATAGCAGCGGCGCGGCGCCATCCTGACTGCCGGCCGAGACACGTTCACCGCGGGCCGACAAGTGTGACGCCTCGCCCGTCAACTAGCATCCCTTTCATCATAGGTACGCTGCGCCGCAAGGATCGCGTCCATGTTCTTCTCCGCCCAATGGGTGAGCGCCGAAACGGTCTCCGTCAGGGTGCGCCCGAGCGGCGTCAGCGCATATTCGACGGTTACCGGCACGGTCGGGAAGATGGTGCGTGTAATCAAGCCGTCGCGCTCCTGCTTTCTCAGCGTTTGCGACAGAACCTTCTGCGATATGCCCTTGATCTCTCGGCGGATGTGGTTGAAGCGTAATGGCCCGCCCCGCAGCCGGTCGAGGATCAAAAGCGCCCATTTGTCTGCCAGCCGGTCGAGTACCAGCCTCGTCGGACAACGATCCTCGTAAACATTATAGGCCTGCGCTGGCATGATCATCCGCTCCCGGTTTGTCCCCCTGGTTTCCTCGAGGAAACCAGGTGAGAAAAAAGTGCTCTCTTTTCCAATCCCATTTTCTCTGTATCTATCCCATGGAAAGATAGTTTCCAGTAGATACCAATGGAGAATGACATGAGCAGCAAGATTCTGGTTATCGGCGCAACCGGCACCGTGGGGAGGCACGTGGTGGACGGGCTCCTGGCAAAGGGCGAGGCCGTCAAGGCCGCCTCCCGCGCCGGCAAGCCGGTGGCAGGCGCCGAGGGCGTCGTCTTCGACTACGCCAAGCCCGAAACCTTCGGGCCGGCCTTCGATGGCGTCGATCGCGCCTATGTGCTGCTTGCCTCCGGCCATGCCGATGCCAAAGGCCTGCTGCTGCCGGTCATCGAGGCGGCCGCGGCCCGCAAGGTCAAGGTCGTGCTCCAGAGTGCGTTCGGCGTCGATGCCGACGATTCCATCCCCTATCGCCAGGTCGAAATTGCCCTGGAAAAGTCAGGCACGCCTTACGTCATCCTGCGTCCGAACTGGTTTTCCGACAACTTCCACACCTTCTGGAAACCCGGCATTGATCACGGCCAGATCGCCCTTCCCGCCGCCGAAGGCAAGTCGAGCTTCATCGATGCCCGCGATATCGCGGCAAGCGGCGTGGCGGCGCTCACCTCCTCGTCCTTCGACGGCAAGGCCTTCAATCTGACTGGACCGGAAGCGCTCTCTTATACGCAAGGCGCCGCCATCCTCTCCGAAGCGATTGGCAAGCCTGTCTCCTATAACGCCGTCTCCGACGAAACCTTCATCGACATGCTCACCGGCGCCGGTGTACCGGCCGATTACGCAAGCTTCCTCGCCTCGATCTTCTATCCCGTCCGCCAAGGCTGGACCGCCGTCGTGAACGGCGATGTTGAGACGCTGACCGGCAACGCCCCGCGTTCACTGCAGACTTATGCGGCCGATTACGCCGCCGCGTTGACGGCGTAACCAGAACGACGCATGCAGACGGCGGTTCTCCGCCGTCTGCCCGCGAAGCCGGGGATAACCGATCCGATTACGGCAAGGAATTCGACGCGCCTTCTCTCCCACCCGCCCCACCTGGCAATACCACGCACGCCCTTTCTCCAGCCGTCTCAGGCGCGCCCTTCTCTCCAGCTTCATCCTGAGGCGCCCCGAAGGGGCCTCGAAGGGCGGGGCTGGCCACCCACATTGCTGGAGGAATCGGCGACACCTACCGCAGCGGCAGCTCGCAGCTCCGCTTCAGCGTTTCCATCGGCACGTCTGTTTTGACGCTGAGCACGCTCGGGATGCGGGTCAGATGATCGGCTTGGAAGCGCCAGTAGCTGTGCAGGTCGGCGGTGACGATACGCAGCACGGCGTCGCATTCGCCCGTCGTCAGGTAGCATTCCATGACTTCAGGAAACCGCCGGACGGCTTCGGCAAACCGCAGCGTCACCTCGGCATCCTGGGTCTTGAACCAGACGCGGGCAAACACCGTCAGCCCCGCGCCGACCTTTGCGGGGTCGAGCACGGCGACATAACGATCGATGATGCCTGCCTCTTCGAGCAGCCGCACCCTGCGCAAGCAGGGCGAAGGCGACAGCCCCACCTCCCTCGCCAGCTCGACATTCGAAATGCGCCCGTCGCGCTGGAGGACACGCAAGATATGCCGATCGATCGCATCCAGGGTGACGGACATTTTATAGCTCCATAAGATTCATTAGTGGCATATCATGCCAATCTTTTACAATTTCAGGGATGCTTCCCAATCTCATTGCGTGAGCTTTGGCCTATCGTTCCACGTATCGATGTGGAGAAGAGCTAATGGCAAGAAAGATAGGAAAGATCGTGCTCGCTTATTCCGGCGGGCTGGATACCTCGATTATCCTCAAATGGCTGCAGGAGACCTATGGGTGCGAGGTCGTCACCTTCACCGCCGATCTCGGCCAGCGCGAGGAACTCGAAACTGCCCGCGCCAAGGCGAAGATGCTGGGTGTTCGAGACATTCGCATCGTCGATCTCAGAGAGGAATTCGTCGGCGATTTCGTCTTTCCCATGCTGCGGGCCAACACGGTCTATGAGGGCCAGTACCTGCTTGGCAGTTCCATCGCCCGTCCGCTGATCGCCGAACACCTCGTCGCCATCGCCCGGGAGGTCGGAGCCGATGCCGTCGCCCACGGCTCGACCGGCAAAGGCAATGACCAGGTCCGGTTCGAACTCGCCGTCAATGCGCTCGACCCGTCACTCGAGGTCATCGCCCCCTGGCGCCAATGGGATATCCGCTCGCGCGCCCAGTTGCTGGAATATGCCGCAAGGCATCAAATCCCCGTGCCGAGGGACAAGCGTGGCGAGGCCCCCTTCTCGATCGACGCCAACCTGCTGCACAGCTCGACCGAGGGTAAGGTCTTTGAAGACCCGGCGGAGATCGCACCCGATTACATCTATCGGCGCACGGTCGATCCCATCGACGCTCCGGACCAGCCCGAAATTGTCGCGATCGGCTTCGAGAACGGCGACCCTGTCTCCCTGAACGGCAGGCCGATGACGCCGGCCGCTTTGCTCACCGATCTCAACGAGTGCGGCGGGCGACACGGCGTCGGGCGGCTCGATCTGGTTGAAAACCGCTTCATCGGCATGAAGTCGAGGGGTGTCTACGAAACACCGGGAGGCACGATCCTGCTTGCCGCCCATCGCGGCATCGAATCGATCACCCTCGATCGCGCCGCCGCGCATCTGAAGGATGAGCTCATGCCCCGCTACGCCGAACTGATCTACAACGGTTTCTGGTTTTCTCCTGAACGCGACATGCTGCAAGCCCTGATCGACCGCAGCCAGGCCTTAGTTAGCGGCGAAGTCACGCTCCGGCTCTACAAGGGAAACGCCTCGGTCATATCCCGAGCCTCCCCTTCCTCGCTCTATTCCGCCGATCTCGTCACTTTCGAGGAAGGGCGGGTCGCCTATGACCACCACGACGCCGAAGGCTTCATCAGGCTCAACGGATTGCGCCTCAGAAACTGGGCCGCCCGTAACGGAAGACACCGCTCCTAACCTCGCAGCGGCAAGCCTGATCGACCGCTTGCTGCCGCCGTTCAACCCGATTGGTAGCCGCTGCAGAATTTCAAACGATTTTAAACATCAGGCACCCAGAATTAATCGATTTTAATTTTATGATTAAAATTTTCTTGTTGCGGCGCAAAAGAAACTGAGCATTAGCTTTTCTACAGATGCTCAGTTTGTCGTTTGGAGGACTTGCATGACTGTGACATTTCCGCTGACCGAGAAGCGCGACGCAGAAGCGTTGCTCCAGCATTTGACGCTGCACAAGCTCACCTATCCCGGAAACTGCGTCGTGTCGCTCAAGGCGCACGTCGCCCAGGTTTCATCCTCGCACACAACCGCCCTCGGTACGGCCCGTACCGCCTGGCAGTAATTTTCAGAGGGCTCTTTGCCGCTGACGTTCCTACCCCATCTGCTTGCCGGAGACCAAGTGAGGGTGACAGAGTATCGGCGCGCTGCCTTCACCTACCGGTTAGCGCCGATACCACATCGAAAAGGCATTCGACGCGGCGGAGCGAGTGCGCCGGCATATTTGCATTCAGAGGCCACCCAGCAGCAATTGTCGGTTGCCGGTCACAGAAATGCGATTATTGCAATATTTACGGAGTTCCCACGCCCCGCAGTGCCGCCGGAGCGGAAATCGGATTCCAGCTCGGCGGCGGCAAATCGGATGCCTGACCCATATGACCTATCTGAAACCTGGCATGCTCGCTCTGGCCTTGATGCTGGCAGCCCTATTGCCCCTGCACCACGCGCAAGCCGAGCAATGCGGACAGGAGACTTTCGATGAGGCGAAATACGTCGTCTGCACATTGGAAGTGGGGAAGGTCGACCTGCGTCTGTTCTGGAAGGGCGCCGACGGCGAGCCTTATCGCGCTTTTTCAAGCCTTGCCGAAGCCGTTCGCGCCGAAGGGCGAAAGCTGACTTTCGCCGTCAATGCCGGCATGTACCGGGCCGACTTTTCGCCGTTGGGACTGTATGTCGAGAACGGCAGGGAACTGAAACCCGCCAATATGGCGGCTGCCGAACGCGCCGCCGGCCAGGTGCCGAATTTCTACAAGAAGCCGAACGGCGTGTTCTTTCTGGGCGAAGCCGGCGCCGGTATCCTACCGACCGACGCGTTCCTCAAACTCGCCCCCAAGGCGCGCTTCGCCACCCAGTCCGGCCCGATGCTTGTCATCGCCAACAGGCTCAATCCAATCTTCATCATCGGTTCGACGGACCGCACCCGGCGAAGCGGTGTCGGTGTCTGCGAGAACGGGACCGTTCGCTTCGCGATCAGCGAAGACGGTGTCAATTTTCACGATTTCGCGCGGCTCTTCCGCGATCGTCTGCAATGTCCGGACGCCTTGTTTCTCGATGGCGGACGCGGCGTCGGCCTTTACAGTCCGGCGATGGGACGTAACGACTGGTCGTGGCACGGCGGCTATGGCCCGATCTTCGGGCTGGTGGAATAGCCCGCGGGTAAATTGCATCGAGACTCGCAGTCGTCATCCGGGCCTTTGCATTCGGCCGAACATCGATATCGATCACGACGGCGGAAAGCGGACGCAGATATGACAGCGATTTCCATCACCGCCGTGCGCGATCAGATCGCCGGCGAGGCCGGCAACGGATCGTCGATGTCTTCAGGAATGAAACCGCCGGTCTGGCGTTTCCACAGGCGGGCAAACAGGCCGTCGCGTTCGACCAGTTCGTCCGGCCTGCCCTCTTCCACGATCCGCCCGTGATCGAGCACGACGATCCGGTCCATCCTGGCGATCGTTGAAAGCCGATGCGCGATGGCGATGACCGTCTTGCCCTCCATGACGAGGTTGAGCCTTTCTTGGATTGCGGCTTCGGATTCGCTGTCCAGCGCCGAGGTCGCTTCGTCGAGCACCAGGATCGGCGCGTCCTTCAGCAGCACGCGGGCGATGGCGACGCGCTGCCGCTGGCCGCCAGACAGTTTGATGCCGCGGTCACCGACGAAGGCGTCATAGCCCTTGCGGCCCTCGCTGTCGGCAAGATCGGTGATGAAGGCATCGGCGCTCGCCATCTTCGTCACCCTTTCTATCTCTTCCTGCGTCGCCTCCGGCCGGCCGTAGCGGATATTGTCGCCGACCGAACGGTGCAGCAGCGCGACGTCCTGGGCGATGACGCCGATGGCGCGGCGAAGGCTTGACTGCGTGACCGCGCGGATGTCCTGTCCGTCGATCAGGATCGCGCCCGCCTTGATATCGTAGAAGCGCAGGAGCAGATTTGCGAGCGTGGTCTTGCCGGCCCCGGAGAGGCCGACCAGCCCTACTTTCTCCCCCGGCCGCACCGTCAGCGACAGATCGTCGATCACTGGTTTGCCCGACTTATAGGCGAAGCGGACATTCTCAAACCGGATCTCGCCCCGCTGCACGGCAAGTTCGCCCGCATCTGGCCGGTCGCTGATCGTCGGCGGCGTGGTCATGACGGGCATGGCGTCCTTGATCGTGCCGATCGCCTGGAATATTTGCTGGCCCATCTGCAGGAAGACGAAGATCTGCGACGACAGCCGGTTGAGGATGTAGACCGCGCCGACGAACTCGCCGACCGTGAGGAAGCCTTTGACGAGGCCGGAAAATCCGATCGACAGCATGGCCAGCCACAGCAGCGTGTTGAGAACCACGACGGTCACTTCCGACGAGCGATAGATGCGCTGCTCGCTGTGCTGCGTCTGCACGGCCTTCTGAATGATGCGGCGGATTGCACCTGCCTCACTGTCTTCGGCCGCAAACTGCTTGATCATCTGCATGTTGGTATAGAGATCGGTGATGGCCCCGGCCACCATGCTGCGCTGCTTGGCGGTGCGGCGCGAACGCTCGACGAAAACAGGCACGATCCTGGCGGTGAATGCGACGTTGAGCGCGATCCATAGGACGACCGGCAGGGCAAGCTGCCAGGCCAGAGCGCTCAACAGAATCACGGAGCCGACCAGTTGCATCAGGAAGCGCGGGATGGTCTGGAAGCCGGCAAGAATCTGCTGCTGGACGGCGGACGATACCTGCTGCAGCCGCGAGGAAACCTGCCCGGCATAGAGATCATGGAAGAAGGCAAGGTCCTGCCGCTCCACCGCCTTGTGGCCTTGCCACTGAATGGCAGCGGGCATGGCGATGCCCAATGTGTGCGAACTCAGCGTGTTGAGCGTGAACGAAACGATCGGCATCACGGGAAAGATCAGAAAGCCGAGGACAGCAAGCAGCAGCCATTCCTTCTCCAGGAAGGCGGCAGCACCTTGTTGCGTCACGCCATCGACAATGACCGAAAGCCCCCAGACGATCGTCAGGTTGATCACCTCGAACACCATGGAGCAAAGCGCAAGTGTGATCAGCACGCCGCGAAACATCGAAATGAAGTGCAGAAGGACGGCCACGGGCCCCTTGGACGGCAGCGGTCGATAGGCAATATCGAGCGGCCTGATCCAGGTTTCGAAAGGACGATAGATCGCATCTGAGATCGACATTGGCCACCCGGAGCAAATGGGGAAGAGACGTGGACTCAACTACGCCAGGTCGGATGGGATCATCTTCCGGCCTCAACCTCAATTAGAAATTTCAAGATGATCGAATGGACGTTATCGCGATGGCTCGGGCCCGGGAAGCAACGTCGCAATGTCCAATTGCCGTCACTATCCGATTGAGGCAGGATGCGGCGTGTGAAGAGGCGTAGAGGTTGAACGCACGCGCATGCTGACGGGCTCATGTCATTGCGGCAAGACGAGTTGGACGCTCGAGGGCGATCCCGGCTCGATTACCGCCTGCAACTGCACCCTCTGCCGACGCTACGGCGTTCTGTGGGCCTATGACTATGAGGGTGAGCGTATCGCTCTAACCGGGCAGACCGCTTCCTATACCCGCGCCGGCAGGGAGAACTCATCTCTCGAAATTCTGTTCTGCCCCTCCTGCGCCTGCGTCTTGAGCTGGCGCGGCCTGCGGCTTCAAAAGGATGGCCGCCGCCGCATGGCCGTCAACATTCGGCTTGCGCCCCCGGATCTCGTCGCCGACCTGCCCATCGATCACTTCGATGGGCTTGAGACATTCGAAGACCTTCCCTCCCAGGGACGCTGCGTGCGCGATCTCTGGTTCTGAAAAACCCCGCCATGCACGTGCCTCGGCCGGGGCGCCGATCGTCCGCGCCGGGCCGGCTCAGCCGCGCCGGGCGGCCTCGATCGCGGCAACGTCGATCTTCCGCATGGTCATCATCGCATCAAAGGCGCGCTTTGCCTCGTCGCCACCTGCGGCCAGCGCCTCGGTCAACACCCGCGGCGTAATCTGCCAGGACACGCCCCATTTATCTTTACACCAGCCGCATTCGCTTTCCTGGCCGCCATTGCCGACAATGGCGTTCCAATAGCGGTCGGTCTCCTGCTGATCCTCGGTTGCGATCTGAAATGAGAAAGCTTCGCTGTGTTTGAACGTAGGACCGCCGTTCAGACCAATGCAAGGAATACCCGCAACAGTGAATTCGACAACCAACACGTCTCCCTGCTTGCCCTCGGGATAATCTCCCGGCGCACGAATGACGGCACCGACGGCGCTGTCCGGAAAAGTCGCGGCATAAAAGCGGGCGGCAGCCTCAGCCTCTTTGTCGTACCATACGCAGATCGTATTCTTCGCCATCACGGGCCCCTTTCGCTGTTCGTTTCCTGCTCCCTCTGAAGTAAGAGCCGAACCGTCTATCTCCAGCCTATGCAGAATATTTCCTGCAGATGAGGATCGAGCCGCCGCATCGGCGGCGCTGGCCTTGGCAACGCATCGAGCCGCGGCCTCAATCAACGCGGCAGAAGTCCGAGCCGGCATAGAAATCGAGCCCGGCGCCGCCAGTTGAATCCAATTCTACGCGGCGTGGTTTTTGTGTCTTCAACACAAAACTCGTGTCAGACTGCCATGCCTGCGCGACCATCGGGAGCCGAAGCCATGCATAAGTTCACCGTATCAATTACCCGCGAGATCGAGGCCGATACCGCCGAGGAGGCCGCTCTGCTTCTGTATCAGGAATTATCAAAGGGGCCGATTCCTGACACCTACTCGGTCACCGACGAGACGCAGGTGACGACCAAGGTCACGCTGGACCGGAATAAAGCTGACGAGTTTGCCAGCATCGATCATACCGCCGACCCCGGCAATTGGTAGATGCCAGGCAGCCCCGAGAAGGCGCCGGGCCCGGCGCCGGCATCATTCTGATCGCTGTCTTCGCGGAAATACCGATCCTACTGGTTGTCTACACCATGGCTCTGTTTTATTTGCGTCCAGCTCGACAAAACCCCTCCGCCAGCGCTCACCCTCCTGAGTTAGGAAAGAACGTGACCACACCAATCAAAGTAGCCGTCGCCGGCCCGAACGGCCGCATGGGCCGAGCCATCTTGTCGCTGCTGGCAGCCGATCCGGATTTTGCCTTCGTCGGCGGCATCGGCCGTGAGGCCGCCGCGGGCGCCGGGTTGATCGATCGTTCGGCTGCGATGGCGGCCGCCGACGTGATCCTGGATTTCACGACGGGAGCTGCTGCCGCCGAACTTGCCGGTCTATGCGCCGCGGCGGGCGGACCGGCTCTGGTGATCGGCGCCACCGGTTTCGAGCCGGACGAAGTCGAGCGGATCGCCGAGGCCGCGCGCACCATTCCGATCCTGCGCTCCGGCAATTTCTCGATCGATCACCGGTGAGCGGCCGCCCGGCGAGATCGGCTTTGCCGTGCTGCGCGCCGGCGGGCTCGTCGGAGAACACAAGGTGCTGTTTGCCGCCGCCGAGGAAGTTCTCACGCTTTCGCATTCGGCTCTCGATCGCGGCATGTTCGCCCGCGGTGCGCTTGCCGCTGCCCGCTGGATCGCAGGGCGCGCGCCCGGCGAATACAATATGCGGGACGTCCTGGGCTTGACGTGAGAAGGGCGGATAGACACTGCCCGCACGATCAGCCTTCATCCTGAGGTGCCCCGAAGGACGAGGGCTGGTGATCGGAGTATCGCCGACGCGACAACGACTTCCGTTCCAGCCAGACCCACCGAGCAGAACAGCGTTATCTCCTCGGACGATCGCCGTCCGGCCGCTTTCCCGGCAATGATGTCGGCAAGATCGGCCATGCGATCATCGTTGCCGGAGCCGGTGAGGAAAAACGGCGAAGCATAGGCGCGCGCCTGTTCAAGGGAGTCCGTCGCGATTACGGCTGCGGCATCGGCGACATCCAACCCGAGTTCGTATCCTTGAAGCGTTTTCGGGCCGACGGTGGTGACATGCACGCCGGGCTTCAAATCCCCGGCATGGACGACAGGCGTTTGGCTCGTGGTTGCGCAGATGACGATGTCGGCGTCATCAACGGCTTTCGAGACGCTGTCGACCGGTTCCACATCAAGCCCCAGGGCCTGCTGCATCTCGCTTGCGAAGGCTGCGCGATTTGTCTCGTCGCGGCTATAGACGCGGGCGCGGTCGAGATTGCGAACGGCGGCCGCCGCGGCAAGCTGGGTTCGCGCCTGCGCCCCACTGCCGATGATCCCGATATTCCGGGCATCAGGCGCGCCGAGATGGCGGATGGCGAGCCCTCCGATGGCGCCGGTCCTGAGACTGCCGAGGCGCTCGCCGAGAATGACGCCCTCGAGCTTGGCGTCGTCGGCCGACCACACGGCGACGATTTGCGTATGCTCCGCCCCATTGAATGTGTCGTAGACGCGAAAACCGGCGATCGGTTTCTCGCCCATGAGGCCGCCGACCGTGAAAACGAGATCGCCTCGATCGGGGAACGAGACATGATGCCGAGGCGGAGAGATCAAGCGATTGCAGGCTTTCGCGAGAAACGCGGCCTCGAGCGCGTCGATGGCGATGGACATCAAAGCGCCGCCGACCAGATCCTCGTCTTTCAGAATTTTCGTCATGGCACACCTCCCGCTCGTGGCCGCATCCTGCGACCCCAACCGCGGTTGAGGTCAAGAGGCGAGATAAACCGTTACGCGAAGAAACCTGTGTGAAGCCTAATCGACGATACGGCGCGCCATCATCACGTCATCGATCTCCCTGCCCTCCTCCAGCACCCCACCGGGAATCCTGCCGACCTCCGAGAAGCCCTGGCGCTGGTAGAAGCGAATTGCCGCGGGGTTCTCCGCGCTGACGAAAAGTTCGAGCTGCCGAATCCCAGTCGCGCGCGCATGATCGGCAACCACGTCCAGCAATCTGCCCGCAAGACCGGTCCCGCGCAGGCTCTTGCTGATGTAGACCATGATGATCGTCGCACGATGAGACATTTTGCTCGAGCGCTGCCGAAGCAGGCCGGTTATGCCGACAGGTTCGCCGTCCTGGAACGCCACGAACACCGGCTCATTCAAGCGACTGCGCCACTCTTCCTCCGAAAGAGCCTTCCAATCTTCGAGGCGGCTGGCAAAGGAGGACGGTTCCACACGAAGCGCTTCCAGGCGGATGCGCCGGAAAGTCTCCACCTCGTCTGCCTCGATAAGCCTGATCGTCACACAGCTCACATCCATCGCAACCTCCTGCAATCAACCCGATACTGTCAATACTGACAGTTGGGGCC
Source organism: Rhizobium sp. H4 (assembly GCF_003013335.1). Lineage (NCBI taxonomy): Bacteria > Pseudomonadati > Pseudomonadota > Alphaproteobacteria > Hyphomicrobiales > Rhizobiaceae > Rhizobium > Rhizobium sp. H4. The sequence continues at coordinate 65,786 of NZ_PSOW01000011.1, read as the reverse complement.
AATGCAATCGAGGCCGGTTCGATAATCGTGATGCGGCAATGCAGCCGTATTGACGCCCAACCTCAGGTCGCCGGCACCGAAGCATGGAGCAACCTGAAATTGCCGACCGTTTTCTTTAGGCTGTACACTTTGATAGTCGCAGCAACCGGAGACAAGCATGAGCAGCGTTACCAGACTTCGGCTTCACTGCATCGGCGTTCCCACCCGACCGCCCTTTCGTGCAACCGATGAATTGAATGGATCCTCCGCCGGCGAATTCGTTGGCCGGAGGTCCCATTGATCGGACCGCTGAACGGGCGGTTGATGAGGGGCAGGCGCAGGAGTTGATCCTACGACCAGGTCATCCGGCCGGATCGGCGCACTGCCGACCGTCCCGGTCGCAGTGTCGTCGATCATTCGCTCGGCGACAAAATGGTTCGACCCGTCCGTGTCGAACGGCGCGATTTGATGGATGACGACGAGAAGGACTAACCCAACCGTCGAGCACACGAGCGCGTAGAGAACAAAATATCTCAGTGCATATCCCTCGCTGATTGGCAGAACGACATTGACAGAACTGCGAATGATATTTCCATATCTTTGAGCGATACTTACAGAAAAGGCAATGGATTTTAAAGTTACCCGGAATGATTAAAAGACACAGCAGGAAATCGCTAACAATATTTAAAATCACCTCACGTAATGATCGATTTTATCCTACGTGTCGCGGCTAACGCGAGGGATCCTCATATAACGGCTAATTCCACACGCTCACATCCTCCGGTACCGCGCCCGAAATTGGCTTGGGCTGCAACTTTCACGCTCGTGAAAGAGGCGCGAGAAATAAAACGGATCGTCGATGCCGATCCCGGCGGCGATGGTTTCAATCTTTTCATCGCTGGTGGCCAGCAATTGCTTGGCATGGTCCATGCGGATCCGAAGCTGAAATGCCTTAGGCGGCAAACCCGTCTCAGCCACGAATTTGCGCCGCAGCGTGGCCGGCGACATCCCGTGCTCCACGGCGAAGGCGGCAAGGTCGAGCGGCTGTAGCGCCCTCCCCCGCAACGTCTCGATGATGTCGCCGGCATCAACCTGGCGTCCGCTCACCGCAGCGCTCGTCTCCTTTGCGGCCAAGATCACGATGTTATGCAGCGCCGATGCCGCTGAGGCCTGACCGAGAGGGGTGTCGTTGATGAGATCGGCCTGCAGAGATGCGAAGAGCCGCGCCACCTCCTCGACATGGCGCAGCGCCACCACGGGCTGCCGCTCGGCGATCAGGTGCAGGCGCACGAAATCACGCGTGAACGAGCCGTCGAACAGCGCCCATCGCTCATCCCAGCCGGCCTCATCCGGCCCATAGGAATGGAGGCGATTGGGAAAGAGCCAGAAGAGCGCCGGTGCCCCGATATGCCGGCGCCCGCCAGCGGCGGTTTCCAGAAAACCCTGCCCGCGCTCCACCAGCACCACTGCAAAACTCGGCAGCTTCCTCCTCATTACGGCATGGCGTGCATGCTGTCTGCCGCTCCCGGTGACGGCAAGCCCGCCCGCCGCGTCCAGCGGCGACCGATAAATCGCCTCAGCCGCTCTCATATTGAGCGAAAAGTCCAGCTATGACTTTCCTCCATGTCCTCAGGTCCTTTTCATCGCCTATTTGGAGACACAATAATCCAAGCGATGGGTGGGCGAAATGTCAATTTCTGCAAATGCCGAGGCGCGAAAAACCGATCTTTCCCTTGCCGCCCATGGCCGGACGATCCCGGCGGAAAGGCTTGGCCCGCTTCAGCCGACCGACCCGGCTGTCGGTATCGAGGCCATCCGCCGCCGCTATGAGGAGGACGGCTACGTCTGGCTGAAGGGCCTTCTGCCGCGCCCCGAAGTGATCAATTTTCGCCGCTGGGTCTTCTCCCGCCTTGCCGAAACCGGGCTGCTGGCACCAGGCCATGATCTTGCTCTCGGCATCGCCGCCGCCGAAGGCGTCGACTGGAGCCTGGCCGACCGGCGGCTGATGTCGATCGTCCGCTCGGCCGCCTATGAAGGTTTCTGCGCCCAGCCGCCGCTCGTGCGCTTCATGGACGCCTTTCTCCAAGGCATTTCCTACCTCCATAAGCGCAAGCTGATGCGCTATACCAAGCCGGGCACGGCGACGGCCACTCCGGCCCATTACGATCTCGTCTACCTCCGCGGCGGCACCAACCGGCTGGTGACTGCCTGGATTCCGATCGGCGACATCCCGGTCGAAATGGGTGGCCTCGTCTATCTCGAAGGCTCGCACGCCATCGGGCGGGGCACGGAGGCCGAATTCCGACGCCGCAGCGGCGATCTCTCGCCGGAGGAGCGGATCAGCGCCTATAACAGCCATATGGCCGAAGGCGGCTGGGTCTCGAAGGATCTGCCCGACATGGCCGAACGCTTCGACACCCGCTGGCTGGCCGCCGATTACGAAGCCGGTGACGTGGTCCTGCATTCGCCCTACATGATCCACGCCGCCACCACCAACCAGGATCCCGCCGGACGCCTGCGCCTCTCCACTGACATCCGCTTCCAGAACGTCGATGACGAAATCGACGCCCGCTGGAGCAATCACTGGAGCCTCGGGGATATGCTGTAGCGACGACGGCCGCGCAGGAACGAACGGACCTGCACCCATCCGATCGCCCTCAGGATCTCGGCGCTGCCCATTTCCTGATTGCCGACCGAATGCCTCGCGAATAGGTCGTGGTGCCCGCCTGTTCAGAGGAGCGGCAAGACAGCGTCGGCAAGATCGGCTAGACTGCCTGCGTCAACAGCTTGCTTTGAGGAGGTTCTGACAGGGGCCGGCAGCCGTTGGCGCGGGGGATCCGATGTCGGCAATCGCAACTCTGTTTCAGGAGGCCGCCCGGCTTGCGGCCGGGTTTCGGGAAAAAGCCTTTGCCCGCCATGTGCCAAGCAGCGATTACGCCGCCTGTCTTGCCGTCTTCGACGAGCCGCTTTCGGCGACGGGCGCCGATATGCTCGATGTCATCCGGCAGCTCTCCGACGGCGCCGAACCCGGACTGCATGCAACCACCGGTCCACGCTTTTTCGGCTGGGTCATCGGCGGCTCCCATCCGGTCGGTGTCGCAGCCGATTTCCTCACCAGCGCCTGGGGCCAGAATGCCGGAAACCATTTCGCCGCTCCGGCTGCGGCAGCCGTTGAAACCATAGCGGCGCGGTGGCTTCTCGACCTCCTGAAACTGCCGGCTGAAAGCTCGGTCGGCTTCGTGACCGGCGCCACGGTGGCAAATTTCACCTGCCTTGCCGCCGCCCGCGGCGAGGTGTTGCGAAAAGTCGGCTGGGATGCGGATGCCGACGGCCTGTTCGGCGCACCTGAGATCACCGTGCTGATCGGCGACGACGCTCACACAACCGTCTTCTCCGCGCTTCAGTTCCTCGGTCTCGGACATGACCGTGTACTGCGCCTGCCCACCGACACGATGGGCCGGATCGACCCGGCGGCACTTCCCGGCGCACTCGAGGCGGTCGACGGCCCCTTGATCGCCGTTCTTCAGGCCGGTCAGATCAATACCGGCGCTTTCGACGATTTTGTCAGGCTCATTCCGCCTCTGAAGGCGAAAGGCGCCTGGGTGCATGTCGACGGCGCCTTCGGATTGTGGGCGCAGGCATCGGCGAAGGTGAGCCATCTCAGCCGCGGCATCCAAGCGGCCGACAGCTGGGCGACCGACGGCCACAAATGGCTGCAGACGCCTTATGATTGCGGTTATGCGATCGTGCGCGACGAACTCGCCCATCGCCGCGCCATGACGATCGCCGCAAGCTATCTGCCGCTCGCCGGCGAAGGCGAGCGTGATCCCTCCCATTACGTGCCGGAGCTTTCGCGGCGCGCCCGCGGTTTTGCCACCTGGGCGATGCTGAAACATTTCGGCCGCAACGGCATCGAGGCCCTCGTCGACCAATGCTGCGCCTCGGCCCGTCTGATGGCCGACCGGCTCGCGCGCGAACCCGGCATCGCCATTCTGAACGAGGTGGCGCTGAATCAGCTCGTCATCCGTTTCGGAGCCGATCGCCCGGACGACGAAAGCAACGCGCTGACGCGAAAGACGATCGAAAAGATCCAGGCGGACGGGATGCTCTTCGCCGGTGGCGCCAAATGGCGCGGCCGCGACGTCCTGCGCCTCTCCGTCACCAACTTCCAGACGACATCGGATCAGGCCGAACTGGCGGCGGAGAGCATCATCGCTGCGTTCAGGAGCGTCAGCCGAGGGTGATGCCACGGCGGCGTAGCCGCTATCCTGTTCCGTTCGCCTTCCCATTGCCATAGACTGCAACTATAGCTTGCCGCCCGTTCGAACCGGGCAAGGAGAGAGCCATGAACGCCAATGACGTTGCCGCCCATTGGGAGAGCAATGCCGAGACCTGGACGATCTATTCCAGGGCAGGTTACGACAAATATCGCGACGCGCTGAACACACCGGCTTTTCTGAACATGCTGCCGCCTGTCGCGGGCCTGGCAGGACTCGATCTCGGCTGCGGCGAAGGTTCCAATACCCGCGCCGTCGCTCGTCTCGGCGCCCGCATGACGGGCCTCGATATTGCCCCAACCTTCATTCGCTATGCCCGCGAGAGCGAGACCCAGGCGCCGCTGGGCATAGACTACGTGCTCGGCGACGGCCAGAGCATCGACTTTCCAGAGGCGAGTTTCGACTTCGTTACCGCCTTCATGTCGATGATGGACATGGCCGACCAGCGTGGCGTGCTGAAGGGCGTGCACCGTATCCTCAAATCCAGCGGCTTTCTGCAGTTTTCTATTTTGCATCCATGTTTCGTGCCGCCCAAGCGCCGCAATGTCCGCAACGAGGCAGGCGAGCCGATCGCAGTCGAAATCGCCGAGTATTTCGACGAGAGCGACGGCCGGATCGAGCGCTGGATCTTTTCATCCATACCTCAAGCCGAACGGGCGGCGCTGACACCATTCTCCATACCGCGCTTTCACCGCACGCTTACGACTTGGGTGTCGATGATCGTCGAAGCCGGGCTTGTCATAGAAGCCTTCGGCGAACCCATGGCTTCAGCTGAAGTGGCGCTGGCCGAACCCGTCGTTGCCGACACACGCATTGCGCCGATCTTCCTTCATGTCAGAGCGCGCAAGCCATGAGCCCGCCGCTGTCGAGGTTGGGATCGAACGTCAAGGAACTCAGAATTGCGCTTCGTGACTGGCGGCCCACTGTCATCGTCGAACGGCGATGACGGAGCTCGCGCGGTAACGCGACAGCTGTACCCGGTTGGATTGATTGCCGCCGAACAGATAGACGTATTGACGCCGCTGGTCGAAATGGTCGAACAGGCTGACGTGGAAACGCCTGCCGCTTCGGATCACCACCACGTCGCCACGCCTGGCCGAGCGGGCGAAAACGGGCTTGCCGAAGTTTTTCCAGGAGACCGCCATATTTGGATTTGCCGGCGGCTGCCGCGAGGATCGTTTGGCGATGAAGGCGAGGAAGGCGCCGCACCACGACGTTCTGCGGGGATTGATGTCGAGGAAAGAGATCGAGCGTTCGTGCATGCGGTCGTATCTGGAAGCCGTACGCAACATATCGGCCTTACAGGGGATGGCGAAAAGCGTGAGGGCCATGACGAGAATAATTTTCATTGTTTCTCACCATTGTTTGGACAATCTGGAATATTCGAAATGTGGCGAAGAAAAAATCGCGGTCGGGAACGTATATTCGAATAATGGCAGTAATCAGAAACAATCTTTCCGCGAATTTTTCGAAATTGCGCAGATAATCTCGCAGCATTCCAGAGCAATACTGTCTCTAAAAGGTCATTTCGGAAAGTTCTGCCTATCGCAGCTAAAACCTGAATTCTGCCGCAGAATGGGCCATTGACGTCAAACGACATTGGATGACGTCGCATAGCGCCGTCACCACCCGCACGGCTTATAGTTCCACCGATAAACATAATACTTTCGGCGCAGACGGTAATACGTCGTCGATTTTGAGACTCACCGGATCAGGCCGTGGCGGAGATCGCACTCAGCTCCTCAAGATCGAGATCCCGCACCAGCTCGTGCAATGTCTCATCGTCCGATCTCTTGCCGTCTGCGTCATGCCAGCAGCGCGACGGAGGGCGGCAGTCCGAGCCTGTGGATCGAAAATCGATTCATCCCGGCCGGTTCCGGGCCATCATACCAGCCCGCATTTGGCGGCTAGCCGTCAAGAAAAGTTTGCATCGGCGCGAATTTACTTGCCGTTCTCCAATGCGGCATATGTTTCTGCTTGTAAGCAAGCGGATGAGCGGGGAACCATGACTTCAACACATGCAGACAAGACCGGTGACGCCGGCAGCCGGAGCGGCTTTGTCGGGTTGGTCGTCGGCGCAATCGGCGTCGTTTACGGCGATATCGGCACCAGCCCGCTCTATGCCTTTCGCGAGGCGCTGAGGCCCTTTGCCGCCGATGGCATCCACGAGCCGGAGGTGATCGGCCTGATTTCGCTGATGGTCTGGACGCTCACCATCATCGTGACCTTCAAATATGTTCTGTTTCTTCTCAGGGCCGACAACGACGGCGAAGGCGGAACCCTCTCGCTTCTCGCCCTCCTGATGAAGAAAATGGGGCGAAACGTGCCGGTGCTGTTCTTCGCCGGGCTGATCGGCGCCGCCCTCTTCATCGGCGATGCGATGATCACGCCTGCCCTCTCGGTGATGTCGGCGCTGGAAGGCCTGAAATTGGTCACCCCGGCCTTCGCTGACTACGTCCCGCTCGCGTCGGCTGCGATCATGATCGTTCTCTTTGCCGTCCAGTCGAGAGGAACGGCCGCCGTCTCGATGTTTTTCGGGCCGATAACGGTCTTGTGGTTTCTGGCGATGGCGGTCGGCGGTGTGATCCATATCGGCGACGACTGGAGAATTTTGGCCGCGCTCAATCCGCTCAACGCGCTCTCGTTCCTCGCCCATGCCGGAACCGTCGGCCTGATCGTGCTCGGCGCCGTCTTTCTGACGGTGACGGGCGCCGAAGCACTCTATGCCGATCTCGGGCATTTCGGGCGCCGCCCGATCCAGACGGCATGGTTCGTGCTCGTCTTTCCGGCATTGCTCCTGAACTATCTCGGTCAAGGCGCTCTGGTTCTCGCCCATCCCGAAACGGCGACAAACCCGTTCTTTCTGATGTATCCCGATTGGGTCTTGCTGCCGGTGGTTATCTTGGCGACGATGGCAACGATTATCGCCAGCCAGGCCGTCATAACAGGCGCGTTTTCGCTCGCCCGTTCGGCGGTCCATCTCGGCTTCCTGCCGAGACTGCGCATCAAATTCACCTCGGAGACCAACACCGGCCAGATCTATGTGCCGAGCGTCAATCTGCTGCTGCTGGTCGGCGTGTTGATGCTGATCTTTTCTTTCGGCGATTCGGAGTCACTGGCGACCGCCTACGGCATCTCGGTTACCGGTACCATGGTCATCTCGACGATGCTGGCCTTCCAGTTCCTGCGGGCCGTGTGGGGCTACTCCCTCATGCTCGCCACCGCCCTTCTGCTGCCGCTCTTCGCCATCGAAGTCATGTTCCTGGCGGCCAACCTGATGAAGATCCACGACGGCGGTTGGGTTCCGGTCGCCCTGGCGCTGGCGATCATGATTTTGATGTGGACATGGACCCGTGGGCAGGCCTACCTGAAGAGACTGCGGGCCAACAATGAGATCCCCCTCGATTCCTTCATCAAATCGATCGAGCGGAAGTCTGACCATGCGCCGGTCACCGTTTCGGGAACGGCGGTCTTTCTGACCAGTGTCCCCGACCGGACGCCGAGTGTTCTGCTCCACAACCTCAAGCACAATCATGTGCTCCACGAACAGAACGTCATCCTGACCGTCTGGACCGAGGACGAGCCTTATGTCCCCGACAGCAGACGCATCAAGATCAGCCAGCTTTCGCCGCGATTTGTCCGCCTGGACATCACCTTCGGCTTCATGGACGATCCGGATGTCACCAGGGCCTTGGCTCTCTGCCGGGAGGCGGGTTTCAAGTTCGAGATCATGAAGACCTCCTTCTATCTCGGTCGCCGCAACCTCGTCAGAACGCCGAACACCGGACTGCCCGGCTGGCAGGAACGGATCTTCATGGCGTTGGAAGGCTTTGCGATCGACCCGTCCGATTATTTCAACCTGCCGTCAAATCGCGTCGTCGAGCTCGGCGAACAGGTCGCCATCTGAGGTGCGAGGATCGTCTCGCTGCCGTCGATCATTGCCGGGATTTAACTCGAAATCCCGGTCCATTCGCTTTACACGCTCTTCTGCGGCAAGGGAGGACAGATGAAGAGGCGGACCCTTATGCTTGGCGGTGCGACCATTGTCGCATCATCCGTCGCTGCGGCCGCATTCTGGCCGCGGCGACATATCGCCGTGGCCGCCAGGACATTCGACTGGAAGGGCACTGATTTCCTCAGCGGCGGCACACGGTCCGTCGCATTGGAAAAGCTGCCCGCGCCGCTCTTCCGGACGCGCCCGAATTGCGTCGCGACCGTCGCCCAGACCCTTGGCCCCTGCCATGTCAACGACATCCCGGAGCGTCAGGACGTCACCGAAGGAAAGGCCGGGCTGCCCTTGCGGCTGGCCGTCCGCATTGTCCATGCAGCCGATTGCCGACCGGTCGAAAACGCCGATATCGACATCTGGCATACCGATCACCGCGGCATCTATTCCGGCCGGGAAGCGGCTGACATGTGTACGCTCGACGATGCCGAGGCGATAAGCGGGCTTGCCTTCCGCGGCCGCCAGCTGACGGACGCGGCCGGGCAGGCAAGCTTTTTGACCGTCTATCCCGGGTGGTACAAGGGCCGCACGCCGCATGTCCACTGCCGCATCCTTGTCGAAGGCAGGGAACTTCTCGTCAGCCAGATCTATTTCGACGATGCGCTGAGCGACATCGTCTATGGCGGGCATCCCGACTATCGCCAACGCCCTCCCCGCGATACCCGCAACGATGAGGACGGCCTCATTCCGCGGGACGCTGTCGATTACATATTCGATTTTGAAAAGCTCGATGGCGGCGTGCTTTCCGCCACGATTACCATCGGCCTTTCCGCCTGAGCTGACAGGAGCGAGAAACTTTCCTGCATCAGCGATGAAACCAGAAGCAGCATTTCTGCGTACTACCTCTCGACAGCAGCACCTCACCAGGCATGTCTCGTAAAAGTGTGCAACGGTTTTGCGATAAAGACATGCGTGAAAACAAGACCTGAAGCGTGCCAAGCGAATCTGAAAGATCGCGACACGCTTTAGATTGAGGCAGCGAGGGATGACGCATGATCAGAAAAGAAGGCATCGCTCCCATTGCCAGGCATGCCGCCGAACAGGGGCTGGCCAGGCTGATGATGAGATTGCCCGCCACGCGGGCGACGATCAGAGCCGCCGCAGCGAGCCGGCCCCATCTCTACGAATTGTGCGGCGCCTATGGCGAAGCCTGCTCCGTCCTCGACCGCATGCGCAAGGATAGATCGGCCGATCCTGCCATCATCGCTGAATATGAGATCATTTGTGCGGAAATCGAAGCCGACGTCTTGCGGAGCCTGTTCGGCGAGCGCTGAGTGTCCTGCCGCTACGGCATCTAGAACCCTTTAATGCAGAACAGGATTCAGATTCTAGGCCGACCGGGCCTAAAATCATCCTAGTCGTAGCGGCGATGGGACCGGCTACCCTCAGTGCAGCATGCCGTCTTGCAGGATGGAGACGGTCGGCGCGTCAGCTTGTGAATGATGAAACGGCTGAGCTGCGATCTCTTGATGGAAAATTCCGCTGCCGTTTTCCGGGCCGACGAGATCGGCAGCTTCGATCGTGACGCCGTGATCGCCGTTGCCAAGGGTCGGCCCGTGCTTTTCGAAGGCCGCCTGGCCGAAATGACGCAGCAGCAAGGTTCCATCCGACACGCCGTTTTCTCCGACAGGATCGTCGTGCTGGGCGCCCGCCTTGTCTGATGCGGTTTTGTCGGCGCTGAGTTTCAGGCCGTCATGGGATGTGAGCCCGGTGTCCGACACGAGGTTGATGCTGGCATCCGTGGCGGCCAGACTGTCGGCGCTTGCAAGTGTGACACCACCTTCTTCGATGGTCGTGTTGTCGCTGACGGGAAAGGTGCCTGCGGCAATGATCGAGGGGGAGATGCTGTAAGGCGTGACATCGCTCGCAATGAAATTGTCGTGGAAGGATCCGGATGCGGGTCGGTCGACCTTCAGCGCCGCCTGCGTCAGGTCATCGAACAGGTTGCCGTAAATATCGATGCCGTCACGAACATAGGTCATCGTGCCGGCTGCGCTGACCGACACGCCCCACACGCCGTCATGGATATAGTTGCCGGAGATATCGTAGTTGCGGGTATCGCCCTGGTCACCCAGGCCGATGGCGTAAGACCAGCTGTAGCCGCCATAGCCGGAGATATCATTGTCATGGATGGTGACATTGGTGCCGGCCTGCGCGCTGATCCCGAAGCCGCCGCCGATAATCGTATTTCCCTCGATCACCGCATCCACGGGCCGCACCAGCGTCAGCACGCCCTTTGGCGTCACCGCCCCGGTCTGATCAAAAGTATTGCCGCTGATGACGATGTTCTTGCTGTCGTTTAGTTGGACGGCATCTGCCGCGGTGCCATGGGCATTGGTGACAGTATTGTTGAGGAGAGTGACGCCGTTGATCTTCTCGATCCAGATGCCGTCGCCGTTGACGTCGTTGATGGTGCTGTTTTCGATGGTGATGTTCGAGCCGGTCCGGAAGGTGATCGAACCGGATTTGGACAATCCGGTGTGGTCGACCTCGACATTGCGCACGGTCCAATTTGAGACATAACCGGCGTAGATAGCCGCGCCCGATGTGTCAGAGATAGCGATGTTCTCGATGACGATGTTCGACGCATAGAGGCTGTGAATGCCGTCATTGGGGCTATGGATGACGGGGGCGTCGCCGATGCCGTAGCTGCCGATGGTGATCGGGGCATCGACAGTGCCGGAATATTTCAGGTCGAGCTGATCGTTGAACACGCTTCCGGCTGCGAGCAGGACACTGTCGCCAGGCTGCAGCTTCAGGCTTTCCACCGCCGAGAACGACGCAAAGGGCGCGTCCTCGCTGGTACCGGCGTTTGTGTTCGCGCCAGTCGCTGAATTCACATAATAAATTGTCATATCGCCTTGTTCTCGCATTGTCGCTCAGCCGTCTCAAACGGCTGCAGCGCGTGGATCGGATGCGGTCGGGGGCTGAGGCCATATAGGATGGCGTTCGATTGCCGTTATGGCGGCGACAGGCAATGGGCCTGCCTCGCTCCCGAGATGTGCCTGGCGGTGGCTACATCACAAGGAATACAACTTTTAAGAAAATAATCCAGAAAACAACGACTGAAAGGTGAACGAACGGTAACGCCACGTCTGACAATTTACGTTACGGGAGTTGGACAATATACCGACGAGCGCTCGCTGGCCGAACAGCGACGGCGGCTGGGGGAGGCGCCCGTCCAGGGCGCCTCTGCGTCAGGTCGGAGAGAGATCGGGCTGGATAGCCCACCCCTCAGCTCAGCAGGCCATCCATATGGATGAAGACGGTCAGCGTATCCCAGTCCTTATGCTGCGAGGTGCCATCGTTGACCCCGTAGCTGAAGGTTTCGCTCACATGTCCGTCATGATCGGCAGGCAGCTTCGTCTCATCGAGCGTATAGGCATAGCTGCCATCCCGGTCGACATGGATAGTGCCGTATTCCCCGGTCAGGGTCAGGCCGTGCTTGCCGACGCTTTCGTCGCCGAAGCGGCGAAGCGCCAGGGTTCCATTGTCGGAGCTGTCGTTTTCCAGGAGATTGCCGCGATGGGCCTCGCCCGTATCCGTGAAGATCTTCAAATTGTCATGAACCGCGACAACCGCCGGATCCGCCATCGCGTCCGTCGTTGCCGCCGCCGTGGTGGCAGTCGTTGCCAGCGCCGTCTCGACATTGGCGACTGTATGGTTGTTGCTGATGGAAAAGGTACGCGCGTCGGCGACGGCAGGCGACATGCTGTAGACGTCGACGCCGCTTTCGATCGTATTGTTGTAGAATGAGCCGGATGCCGGCCGGTCGACTTTCAGCGCCGACTGCGTGAGGTCGTCGAAGACATTGTCATGGACCTTGATACCGCTGCGGACATAGCTCGTGCCGTCGACGGGAGCGGTGACGACCACGCCCCACGCCCCGTCATGAATATGGTTGCCTGCTATATCGTAATCTCTGCTATTACCCTGATCGCCGAGACCGATGGCGAACGACCAGCTGTAACCGTGAAAGCCCGATATGTCGTTGTCGCGGATGGCGACATTCTTGCCCGCGGGGGCGCTGATGCCGAAGCCGCCGCCGGTCAGCGTATTGTCCTCGATCACTGCATTGGTGGCTCGCACCAGCGCTATGACGCCTTTCGAACTATCGGCTTGCGTCTGATCGAGATGATTGCCCTGGATCAGAATATTGCTGCTGTCGTTCACCTGGACGGCATCGGCCCTGGCGCCATGGCTGTTGGTCACCGTATTGTTGAGGAGTTTGACGCCATCGACCTTTTCGATCCAGATGCCGTCGCCTTTGACGCCCGAGATCTTGCTGTCTTCGATCGTGATGTTCTTGCTGCTGCGAAAGGTCACCGAACCTGCTTCGGCCGACGATCCCGCCTTGTCGATCTCGACGTTGCGCACCGTCCAATTCGAGACATTGCCGCCATAGATGGCCGCACCGCCAGTGTTTGATATCTTGAGGTTCTCGATGACGATGTTCGAGGCGTAAAGACTGTGGACGCCGTCATTGCCCCCATGAATGACAGGCGCCGCGCCCGTGCCGTAACTGCCGATCTTGATCGGCGCATCGGCGCTGCCGGAATATTTGATATCGAACTGCTCGTTGAACACGCTCCCCTTGGCGAGAAGCACGCTGTCGCCCGGTTTCAGCGTCAAGGATTCAACTTTGGACAAAGTCGCAAAAGCCGAGTTCTGGCCCGTTCCGCTGTTGCGGTCGGAACCAGTCGCTGAGTTCACATAGTAGATTGTCATATCGCCATGTTGCCCTGTTCGTCGGATCGCTATGTCGCCGCGCGGTCGGCCGGGGTCGGCTGATCGGAACGCGGCGGGGCAACCGTCCATGGCAAGAAGGCGAGAAGATGTTGTCAATGCGGCAGCGAGAAGGTCCTTCCGCTTTCTTCCCCAGTCAATCGGCCGAATGTCGGCCAGGTCGAGATAGCTGCAACCCAGGCCGAGAAATCAACGACTTCGGGGCGAATAAATCGCGGTTGTAACGCCGCCGGTCTACCTCGTTCGGACTACGCAAGCAGGTGATTCGCCCTAAGGGAAGGCTGGCGCGAGCGACAGACAATGAGGAGCACCCTACCCCCTCGCCCGCAACGCCGCACGCAGTGGCAGCTGCGCGGCCGCCAGCGCCGGCAGGGCGCCGCCGATCATGCCGACCGCGAGCCCGAGCAGCCCGGCAGTCAAGATCACATCAGGCGTAACCTCGAGCTGGAAAGCCATCTTGGTGTGGTTGGCGCCCATCGTGCTTGCCTGCCAACCGTCGAAAGCCAGCCTCGAGGCGAGGACGCCGAGGCCGGCGCCCGCCAGCGAGAGCAGGACCGCCTCCACCCAGCTCGCCGCGAAAATCGGCAGCCGGGCGAAACCGAGGAGGCGCAGAGTAGCGATCTCGACGCTACGGTCGGAGACCGAGCTCATCATCGTATTAAAGGCGCCCGCCGTCGCTCCGATCGCCATCAACAGGGCAATCGGCCAGCCGAACACTCGGATGAGGCTCGCGGTCCGCTCGGCCTGGCCGGCATAGAAATCGATCTCCGAGACGGCGGCGAGCGGCGTGCCGGGCAAGGACGACAGGCGATCGCGCAAGGCCGCCAGTGCTGTTGAGGGATCGCCTCCGCCATCGAGCCGCACCCGCAGGCTCTGCACCTGCCCGTGCTGGTCGAAGGCCGACTGCACCGGCTCCAGATCCGCCCAAAACTCGGATTCAAAAGCGCTGCCGTCCGACGTGAACTGCCCGACGATCCTCCAGTCGAGCGCACCGAGCCGGATCGTGTCGCCGACCGCAAAGCCGGGGAAGGTGTCCGCGATGCGGTCGCCGACAACGATCTCGCGCGCACCCGGCGAAAACAGCCGCCCTTGCGAGAGCCGCGCGCGCTCGCGCAAGGCAGGGCCGGTCACGTCCATGCCCCTCAAAGACAGCGTCTGCTCCGTGCCGTCGCCTTGCCTGACATCGACGGGCACGACGGTTTCGCTTGACAAAGCCGGCTCGCCTGCTCCGTTGCGAGCAATCCCGGTATCGCCGCTCATGGCGGCAAGGCTGCGGATTGCTTCGGCCGGCACCTCCGAGCCCGTCTCCTGGTTGGTGCCGCCGCCGAGAACGATGGCGATATCGGGCGAGCCGGCGCCGGCAAGCGCGGCCTCGAAGCCGCGCGCCATCGCCAGAAAGCCCGCCAACACCGCCACGACGAGGGTGACCGACAGCACCATCGACAGCGAGATCGCGAGCCGCCGGGGCAGACTGCCGAGATTGACTCTGATCATGAGAAAGATCTGCTTGAGCGCTGACGACATTGGACTATCTCGTTCTGAAGGCGTTGATGATCGGCAGGCGCATGGCGCTGATCGCAGGCAACAGCCCGGTCAGCAGGCCGAGCCCCGCGATGATGGCGAAAGATTTGATGAGAAGGGTCGCGCCGAAAACGAGGCCGAATTCCGGCCCGATCGAAAGCGTCGCGAGCTTGGCGAGAAGGAGCCCGCCTGCGCCGCCGAGAACGAAGATGAACAGCGTCTCGCCGACGACAAGCGCCATGATCCGCCCACTGGAAAAGCCGAGCACCTTCATAACGCCGATCTCGAAACGACGCTCGCGCACGGCAAACAGCATGGTGTTGATCGCGATCATCAGGATGGTGACGAAGGCCGCACCGACGACGAGGCTGACGATGAGGCGGACATCGGCGAGTTGCCTGAGAAACGCCTCGAGGAATTGCTTTTCCGATTGCGTCCTTGTTTGCGCCGCCGAATTGGCGAACAGAGCGTCGATCCGCGCCGCCAGTATGCCTGGCGACACGCCCGGGCGCGGACGCACCACGAAGGCGTCGACCGTATCCTTGTCGCGCGCACGCGCGGCATTGAGCGCGTCATAGCGAGCCAGCATGAAATAGGTGTCGGTGCCGGCATCGCCGCCCTCGAAGATGCCGGCGATGGTGAAGTTCCAGTTCCGGCTGCCGTCGGCCCTGGTCAGTTGGCCGGTAAAGCCGATGCGCTGGCCGACCGACCAGCCCTGAGCCTCCGCCAGCGCCCTGCCGACCAACACGCGGTCGCCGCCCTCTTCGAGCGCCGCGGTCAGCTCCGGCGTCAGCCCGAGTTCTTCGCCGTTGGCCGCCGCAATGGCCTGCGGCTCGACGGCGCTGACGACAACCACATTCTTCTCGACCTCGACGAAGCCCCGCATGCGCGCGGTATAGGCGACGGCGGCGACATCGTCCTCCGCGGCGATCCGGCTGAGATAAGCAAGCGGCAGCGGCAGCCCGCGGCCTGCCTTGTTGAAGACGCCGAGCAGGTTGTCGCTGGCGCCCGCCGCTCCCTGGCTGCCGGCAACGAAGCTCGCCGTCAGCCCGTAGATCAGGAAGGCGACGCCGATCGAAAACATCAGCAGGATAGCGCGCAGCCGCTTGCGCCAGGCATTGCGCCGCATGAGCTCGAAGAAGGTCATCGGCCGGCCCTTTCCTCGCTGACGAATTCCCCCTTGTTGAGATGCAGCGTGCGCCGGGCGAAGGCGGCGGCCTCGGGATCATGCGTGACCATGATGATCGTCTTCTGAAGCTCGCGATTGAGAAAGCTCAGCATCTCCAGGATATCATTGGCCGATCTTCGATCGAGATCGCCGGTCGGTTCGTCGCAGAGAAGAAGATCGGGATCTCCGACGATGGCGCGCGCGATGCCGACACGCTGCTGCTGCCCGCCCGACATGCTGGAGGGAAACTGCCGCTGCCGGCCGGCAAGCCCGACGAGGTCCATGACGGTATCGACGCGGGCCCGCCGCTCCTTGCGCCCGAGCGGCTTCAGAAGCAGCGGCAGCTCGATATTCTCCGCCGCATTCAGCATCGGCAGCAGGTTGTAGAATTGGAAGACGATGCCCATGCTGTGTGCCCGCCAGGCCGCCCTTGCGCCTTCGCCCATCTGCTCGAGATGGCTGCGCCCGATCCGGATCTCGCCGGCATCGGGGCTGTCGATGCCGCCGAGCATATTCAGCAGCGTTGATTTCCCCGAGCCGGACGGCCCCATGACAGCAACGAAGTCGCCGCGCGGAATGGAAAGGTCGAGTCCGGAGAAAATCGGGATCGTCTCTGTCCCGATCCTGAACGCCTTTCCGACGCCGGCGAGCGCGATGAAGGGGTCTTGGCTGTCGGTCATTGCTTTGCTCCTTGGTGATGGATTGTCGCTATCGCAGAGGCCGCCCTCATCCTGAGGTGCGATCCGCAGGATCGCCTCGAAGGATCATCCTGAGGTGGGTAGGCCAACGGCCGGAGCCTCGAAGGACGGGGGCGGGTGAAGAGCGCCCGCGCTCCCCTCACCCACCACAAGCCGAATGCGCGCCGCCATCGCAGGCCGCATGCCGGAAGGCGGCGACGTAAGCGACAGGCGCAGCGTCACCGTCCCCTTCTCCCGTGATATGACGGGCGCGATCTTCGCCACCTCGACTGCAAAGGGCTGCCCCGGAAAGCCGTCGAGCACCGCCTCGCCTGAGAGGCCCGGCCGCATCAGCGCGATATTGGCTTCGGCCACATCCGCATCGATGACCATCTTCGCCGTATCGGTAATCGCAAGCAGGCTTTCATTCTCCCGCACGCTGTCCTCGCGCGACAACACGGTGTCGCCGACATGCGCGTCGAGCCGCGTCACGGTGCCCGAAATCGGCGCTCGCACGGTCAGCGCCTCGACCTGCTCGCGCGCCCTGTCGATATCGAGCCTGGCCTTGGCGAGATCCTGCCGGGCTTGCTCCGCGCCATTCTCGGCCGTGTCGTAAGTGGTTTTCGCCTCCTCCAGCGCCTGCGCCGACATCGCATCGCGCCCGGCAAGCCGTCCGATGCGCGTGAGGGAAGACCGCGCTTGCACCCGCGCGATATTCCTCGCATCAAGCGCCAGCTTCGCCGCCCGCTCCGATATCTCCGCACCGCGGAGCGCAAACCGGGCGCCGGCATCATCGAGCCGCACCAGCACCTGTCCCGCCACGACCTTGTCGCCCGCCTCGACCTCAACCGTAACGATCCGGCCTTCATATTTGGAAAAGACCGTGGCGACATCGGGCGCCACGACGTAGCCGGAACCGGTAACCTCGCGGGACGGCGCGGCCCTGGTCTTCGCCCCATCGTCGGCCGCAGGCCGCATTCCCTCGACGATCGCACCGCCCCTGGCCGGCACCTCATGAGCGGATATCGCAGGGTGGTCGCCCGCCCCACCCGCAATCGCAGCTTCGATACGCTCCAGCGTCCGAGGTCCATAGAGAGCGACGACCGCCAGCGATGCCGTCGCCGCAAGGACGAACATAGCGCCATGGATCATGCGCCGCTGGGCACGAGGCTCCGGCAGCTCCGTCTCGAAGGCCGCAGGTTCGATCGACAGCGATCTCAGCTGGGCGGCAAGGGTTCGATCATGTTCTGATGTCGTGTTCATACCGGCCAACATCGCCGACCCGGCAGAAATCGCGACCTCGAACACGATCCGGGACGGCCTCGATCGCGATCGTGTACCTGGCAGCGCCCGGCCTCGTCCGTCGAGGCCCCTGCGGGGCACCTCAGCATGAGGGCGGAGAGAAGGCACGGCTTGCCTCACCCAGCGAACGCTGGCGCCCTGCCGCCGAGAGCCGAGCCGCAGGGCGCACCAATCAGCCCTCATAGTGAGGAGGCCCACAGGGCCGTCTCGAACCACTAGGGCGGGTGGCTGGGCGCTACAGCCCTCCATTTGCCGATGAAACGCCAGTGGCCGCCCTCGTCCTTCGAGGCCCCTGCGGGGCGCCTCAGGATGAGGGCGGAGAGAGGTCGAGGCTCACGAACCCTCGTATTAGTCTACCCCTCCGCCTTCTTCTGCCGCCAGGCAAGTGGCGTCATATCCGTCACCCGGCGGAATTCGCGATTGAAGTTGGACTTGGTCTGGAAGCCGACGTCGAACATCACGTCGGTCACCGATTTCTCGGTGGCCGAAAGCAGGCGGCAGGCTTCGCCGATCCTGTAATCGTTGACATATTGTGAGACGTTCTTGTCCATCGCCCGGTTGATCGCCGCCGAGATCTGGCGCGCGGGGATGCCGGCCTTGCGGGCGAGCCGGTCGAGATTGAGATTGGCGTCGCGATAAAGTTTCCTTGTCTCCATCAGCGCGTCCACGGTAGCGATCGTCTCCTTGTCTTCGCTCGCCTCCGGCCTCGCCGCCGCCTCCGCCGTTTCGGCCGGCGCCCGGCTTCGGCTGGCAGCCGCCGCCGCGGTTGCGAGAATGACGAGGGCGGCGAGATTGCCGAGGCTGATCACGGTCAGCGCGTGCTCGCCATGTGCCCAGGTGAAGTCGAAGAAGACGAAGGTATCGACCGCGGCCGACAGGCAGAGCGCCGCCGCCGCGAAGATGATGGCCCGATAGGCCGGCACCGCTCCCTCGAAAGGCGCGAGCCGAAGCGCATCTGCGCCCGGGCGCATCAGCAGCAGGATCGCCAGGGCGTACCCGACGAAGATCAGCACCAGCGCAATGTCGATCGCCTCCCGCCAGAACGCCACCAGCAGCAGTATGAGGACGGCAGGCACGGCATGCAGCCCCAGCCGTCCCGCAAGCGGCCGCCAGCTCGTCCTCACCAGCCTGGAAACGCCGGCATAGGCGAGCGGCGGCACCGTCGCCGCGATGACGGGAGCGATCACGCCGACCGCCTGCATCCCATAGCCCCAACGCAAGCCGGAGAGGATGGATTGCAGCGCGCTCAGCAGGATCAGCACCAGAAACGGCCGGTTGGGTTGGCCCTCCTCGTCGCGTCTGAGGACGACGACGAAGAGGATGAGCAGAAGGAGGGCGACGACGAAGGGAAGCGGAATGAACAGCATGGCCTGGCGGGATCGGGGTCACGGATAGGTGCCATCATTGCCGACATCGTCGCGCGACGCGACCTCCATCGTGTTTTAGAACGCGTTTTCAGGAGAAATTCTTTTGAATTGGCCGCCGCCGGCCGAGCTAGACGCGTTGCAGGAATGCAAGCACGCGCGCCGTGAGGAGCGCGGTCGCATCCGCGTCATAGGACGCAAGCGAGCTATCGGCGAAATAGTGCTGGTCGCCGGGGTAGAGAAAGAGCTCCGCGTCCGCGACCTTCTCGACGATCTCGCGAGCCGCATCGATGTCGCCCTCGCCGACGAAGATCGGGTCGTTGTCCATGCCGTGGATCTGCACCGCCACACCATCGGGCCAGGGTCCGAAGGCCCATTCGCCGCTTATCGGCAGGCAGGAATAGAAAAGCAGAGCACCACGGGCTCCTGGCCGTGTTTGGGCCAGCTTCTGCGCCGGCAGCACGCCGAATGAAAAGCCGGCATAGACAAGTTCGGCAGGCAGTTCGTCGGCAATCCGCACGCCGCGTTCCCGGATGGCGTGGAATCCGATCTCGCCGATATAGCCGAGCCCCTCCTCGATGCTTCCGAATGTGCGTCCGTCGAACAGGTCAGGCGTGTGCACGATATGGCCTGCAGCCCTGATATCATCGGCGAAGGCGCGCACTCCAGGCGTCAGCCCCTGTGCGTGATGGAACAGCAAGATTTCAGCCATAGGCGCCCCCGGGCGAGATGTCGGCACATTTTGATAAAAGTTCGAAGCAGTCCGGATTGAGCGGGCGGCAGTCGGCGATGTCGCACCTCTGTTCCGAAGACCGGTTCTACGGCGTCGCGCCGAAGAAAGCGAGCCGAGTGAAGATGGTATACTGCGATTCCGATACCATCAGCGCAACGAAGACCAGCACCAGCACCGGCGGCAGCAGGATGGCGTAGACGAGCGCCAGCCGTTCCCAGGCCATGTGCATGAAGACGGCGACGATCAGCCCCGCCTTCAGCATCATGAATACCAGGATCAGCGTCCACCTGAGATAACCCTGGATCCCGAGATAATCGACCATGTAGGAAAGGGCGCTGAGCACGAAGAGCAGGCCCCAGACGAAGAGATAGAGCCGGATCGGGTGCTGTTGCCCGCTATGTGCCTGTACATGCACCGTCTGGCTTTGCCCATGCGCCGTTGTCTCGCTCATGACGACCTCACCACAGATAGAAAAACGCGAAGATGAAGACCCAGACCAGGTCGACGAAGTGCCAGTAAAGACCCATGATCTCGACGGCCTCGTATTGGCCTCTCCGGCTGGTGAAGAAGCCGCGCCGCTCCACGTCGAAATCGCCGCGCAAGACCTTGCGGGCGACGATGAGGAGGAAGATGACGCCGATCGTGACGTGGGTGCCGTGAAAGCCGGTGATCATGAAGAAGGTCGAGCCGAACTGTGCCGCCCCCCATGGATTCTCCCAGGGGCGCACGCCTTCGGTGATCAGCTTGGTCCATTCGAAGGCCTGCATGCCGACGAAACATGCCCCGAGAAGCGCTGTCAGCAGCATCAGGACGGCGGTCCTGCCGCGGTCGCGGCGATAGCCGAAATTGACCGCCATCGCCATGGTGCCGCTGCTCGAGATCAGCACGAAGGTCATGATCGCGATCAGGATCAGCGGCACGTCCTGGCCGCCGATATGCAGCGCGAAGACCTCGCTCGGATTGGGCCAGGCAACGGGCGTCGACATGCGGGCGGTCATATAGGCGAGCAGGAAACAGCCGAAGACGAAAGTGTCGCTGAGCAGAAATATCCACATCATCGCCTTGCCCCAGGAGGCGGTCTTGAAGGCGCGCTGGTCCGAGGCGAAATCGGCGGCGACGCCGCGCAAGCCGACCGGCCTGAGACCCGGCTCGCCGTGTGTCTGGACAGGATGTGCCATCTGCAATTCTCCCGGTTGCGCCCCTAGCTCAGCAATGTGCGGCAGAGATCGACGAAATCATTCGCCCACCCGGCAAAGAGCACAAACAGCAGCAGCCAGACGGCAAGCATGAAATGCGAATAGATCGCCGAAAGGTCGACGCTGAGGCTGAGCCTGTCCGACGCGATGTCGGTCGCGAAAGCGCGCAGGGTCGTGTGACCCAGCACCGCCAGCCCGCCGAGAATGTGCAGGCCGTGCAGACCGGTCAACATATAGAAGAAACTGTTGGCGGGATTGTCGGCCAGCACGTATCCAGCCGCCGTCAGCTCGCGCCATGCCTGGATCTGTCCGGCGAGAAAGAGGACGGCAAGAGCAAATGCGACGGCAAGCGCCGGCCGCAGGCGTTCCACGCGGCCATGCAGCGCTTCGCGTCTGGCCCATTGCAGCGCGGCGCTGCTCAGGGCGAGTGCCGCCGTGTTGACCCAGAGCAGACGCGGAACCGGCGTCGCCCACCAGTCCGCCGACGCTGCACGCATGAAATAGGCGCTGACGGCAAGGCTGAAGACGGCACCGACGACGCCAAGAAATACGAAGAGACCGATCTTAACCGCCGGCGCGGGCCGCTCAGTGCCGACGTGATCCGGCAGCTGCACCGAGCCGGTTTCGAGCCAGGGCTTCGAGGTCAGCCGCTGCCCCGCCAACCACCAGATGATGATGGCGGCGATGGCCGCGAGGAAGATCAGCGTGACGTTCATGTCGGACGCTCCCGTGTGACGTCGCCGCTTGCCGGCACCGTCTGCGGAATGAAATCCTCTGCGGCACCAGGCACGCTGTAATCATAGGCCCAGCGATAGACCACAGGCAGGTCCTTGCCCCAGTTGCCGTGCGCCGGCGGCGTCTGCGGCGTCTGCCATTCGAGCGTCGTCGCCCGCCACGGATTGCCGCCCGCCTCTCTGCCCCGGAAAAGGCTCCAGACCAGATTGAACAGGAAGACCACCTGCCCGGCCCCGACGACGAGCGCCATGACCGATATGAAAATGTTCAGCGTATGCGCCGAAGGCGGAACGAAGGCCGCCTCTCCCATCTCGAAATAGCGGCGCGGCACGCCGAGCAGGCCGAGATAATGCATCGGAAAGAAGATCGCATAGGTGCCCAGGAAGGTGATCCAGAAGTGGATATGGCCGAGCACGTCGTTCAACATGCGTCCCGTCACCTTCGGATACCAGTGATAGATCGCCCCGAAGATGACGAGGATCGGCGCGACACCCATCACCATGTGGAAATGCGCGACGACGAACATCGTATCCGACAGCGGCACGTCGACGACGACATTGCCGAGGAAGAGGCCGGTCAGGCCGCCATTGACGAAGGTGACGATGAAGGCGAGCGCAAACAGCATCGGCAGCGTCAGGTGGATATCGCCGCGCCAGAGCGTCAGCACCCAGTTATAGACCTTGATCGCTGTCGGGACGGCGATGATCAGCGTCGTGGTGGCAAAGAAGAAGCCGAAGGCGGGGTTCATGCCGCTGACATACATGTGGTGGGCCCAGACGACGAAGCTCAAGCCGCCGATGATGACGATCGCCCAGACCATCATGCGGTAGCCGAAGATATTCTTGCGCGCATGCGTGCTGATCAGGTCCGAAACGATGCCGAAGGCTGGCAGCGCGACGATATAGACCTCGGGATGCCCGAAGAACCAGAACAGGTGCTGGAACAGGATCGGGCTGCCGCCGCCATGCTGCAGCTGCGTGCCCATTTCGACGATGGCGGGCATGAAGAAGCTGGTGCCGAGCAGGCGGTCGAACATCATCATCACGCAGGCGACGAAGAGGGCGGGAAAGGCCAAGAGCGCCATGACGGTCGCGGTGAAGATGCCCCAGACGGTGAGCGGCATCCGCATCAGCGTCATGCCGCGCGCCCGCCCCTGCAGCACGGTCACCACATAGTTCAGCCCGCCCATGGTAAAGCCGATGATGAAGACGATCAGCGAGGTGAGCATCAGCAGGATGCCCCAGTCCCTGCCGCCTGGTGTGCCTGAGAGAACCGCCTGCGGCGGATAAAGCGTCCAGCCTGCCCCCGTCGGGCCGCCGGGGACGAAAAAGCCTGCGGCGAGGATCAGCACCGCCACCAAATAAATCCAGTAGCTCAGCATGTTGGCGTAGGGAAACACCATGTCGCGGGCGCCGACCATCAGCGGAATGAGGTAATTGCCGAAGCCGCCGAGGAAGAGCGCGGTCAGGAGATAGATCACCATGATCATTCCGTGCATGGTGATGAACTGGTAATAATGATCGGCATCGATGAAGGTGAAATAGCCGGGAAAGGCAAGCTGGATCCGCATCAGCCAGGAGAGCACCAGCGCCACCAGGCCGATCGCGATCGCCGTCAGTGAATATTGTACGGCGATGATCTTGGCGTCCTGGCTGAACACATATTTCGTCCACCAGCTGTGTGGATGGTAAAGTTCGACATCCTCGACTTCGGCGGATGGGATGCTGCCGGATGGAATCTCGACCATGATCTCTCTTCCCTTTCCCCGCTGGTTCCCTGAACCGGCTTGCGGCCTCCGGCCGTCCTGGTCGCGTCAGTTCGCCGGCCCAGCCGACGCCGTCAGCTGGGTGAATGTCTGCTGTTGCCCGAGCCAGGTCTGATAATCCGCGTCGCTTTCGACGACGACAGTGCCGCGCATTTGCGGATGGCCGACGCCGCAGAGTTCGGCGCAGAGGATGTCGAAGGTCCCCGTCCGCGTTGGCGTGAACCAGAAATAGGTGATCATGCCGGGGATCATGTCCATCTTGGCGCGGAACTCCGGCACGTAGAAATCATGGAGCACATCGACGGAGCGCAGCAAAATGTGCACCGGTTTGCCGATCGGCAGATGCAGCTCGCCGCCCTCGATGATGACATCGTCGAGGCCGCTTGCATCGTTCTTGTCGAGACCGAGCGGGTTTTCCGGGCTGACGTCGCGCGTCTCGGCACGGCCGAGTTTTCCGTCCGCTCCCGGCAGACGGAAGCTCCACAGCCATTGTTGGCTGACGACCTCGACCGATGCGGCATCGGCAGGCACCGATATGAACTGGTTCCACACGATGAGGCCGGGCGCCAGCATCGCCGCGACGCCGACCGCAGTTCCAGATGCCAGCAGCACCTCCAGCTTGCGGTTTTCAGGCTCGTAATGCGCCTTGTTGCCCGGCCTGTGCCGGAAGCGGAAGACGCAATAGGCCATGAACGAAACCACCGCCACGAAGACGATGCCGGTGATCCAGAAGGTGATGACAAGGGTAGTGTCGATATAGGTCCAGTTGGACGCGATCGGCGTCCACCACCACGGGCTCAGCACATGAAACAGCACGGAGCCGACGACAATCAGGACGAGGATCAGCACGACAGCCATTTCCGCTCCTCCTCGAGCAGGTTGACCCGTGAAACCGCATTCCGCAAAAAGTCCGTGTTTATTATCGCACAGATAGAAAATATCGCAATTAAGGCGATTTAGCCATTCGTCGCCGGCCGCGAACCCGTCATTCGGAGTATTGCCGTCTGGGATTCTTGCCCGTCACTGCGAATATTGTTTGAGATAGGCGATGAGATCGGTGATCTCCTTTTCGTCCTTCACGCCGACAAAGGCCATCTTCGTGCCCTTCACCTTCGCCTTCGGATTGTGCAGATATTCGCGCAACACCGTCTCGTCCCAGACGAGACCGCCTTCGCCGGCCGCCTTCATTCCGGCCGAGTAGGCGAAATTGGGATGCGTCCCGGCCTTCCTGCCGAACAGTTTGTTCAGAGACGGGCCGACCTTGTTCGTATCTGAATCGACGACATGACAGGTCGCGCACTTCTTGAAAACAACGGCGCCCGCCGCAGCGTCGCCCTCCTGCGCCCCGGCGTTAGCGGGAGCAAAGGCAGTCACAGCTGCACCAATCAGCAGAACGACACGATAATCCATGGCAAACCTCATCCTCCTCAAGGTCGCCAGCCACTCACACCGTCCACTATCTCTCGCGTGTGGGTGGTGGTTGATATAGCAGGAAGATTAGTCCTTCGCGGATGCAAGTCAATCGCTTCCACGGTTGGAATGACCTGAACGCATTTGATATCAGGTAGATCCGACGCGGATAACGGCCGCTACACCCCGATCGAAAGAGCCTCCTTGACCGCCAACTCGGCCATGGCAAGCGCCGCCTCGCGGCTCCTGGCGGCGGCGATGAAGCGGCCGTTATGGCAGAAGCTCGCGCCCTCTATGCCGCAAACCGCCGCCAGCTCTCCATTGGCAAGACCGGCCCAGGCTGCAGGCAGGTCGGCCCTGAGCTCGAACCCCTCCTCGGCGCGGCGGATGCCGGTTACGCACCAATCCTTTTCGCGCGGGTGGACGACGAACAGCAGGTGATCGGCACCGGCCTTGACGATAGCAGGACGGAAGGGCATCCCCCTCGGCAGTTCCAGAATATGGCCCTGCCCCGCAGCCTTGATAGCCTCGTGCACGATCGCCTCGGCCCGCAATTTTGCAGCGGTCTGAGCGATCTTGGCCTCGACGAAACTGCGGGCAATGGCAAGGGCCGCGTGGAAGGCGCGATCGTCGGCATCCGGCTCCGCTTCGTCGAAAACCGGTTTCAGGGTCTCGAGCAGCGCCGGCAGCGTCAGGCCCGCCAATGGCCCCGAGGGGCTAAGCGCGCCATTGTCGGTCAGGTCGATCGGCAGCACGAAGCTCGCATCGAAAGAGCCGTGCAAGGCTTCGACGTGGTCTGCGGGAAGGCCGCAAGCAGCGAGATAGTCGCGGCCGTAATGTTTCCAGATCAGGCCGAACGAGCTGTAGGGCTGGCCATCGTCGCGCAACGGCGCGCCGCGCTGGTGATGATCGAATATGCCGGCATCGGCGTCATAAACTCCGCCGACATCATAGATGATCCGGTCCTGCCCTGGCGTGATCCACTCCGGCGCCCGGCTGCGGATCAGGCGCGCCTGCGGGAAAAGCCGGGTCAGGATGACGCTCGACAGCAGTTCGTCGGCATGGAAACCACCGGAATGGGTGACGAGAAAATCGGGGATCATGGGAGCTATGCGCCTTGTCGTTCGCGGCCGGTCCGCTTGCGGGTCGGAACCAGATAGCCGTTGCCGACCATGATCTCAACCCATCTTCGCGCATTGCTGAGGGCGCCGGCCCGTTGCGAAGGCGCGCAGCAGTTTTGGACCGACGACAAGTGTGGAGACGAAGACCTAAAGCAGTGCCGGTGCCGGCTGTGCCGCGACAAGCGCGCGGCTAGCCGCCGCGCCGGCATGCAGGCAGATGAGTCCGACCGCGGCCAGAGAATTGATCAAAAGAACCTCGGCCACAACAGCTGCCGAAAACGCCCCGTCGCCGGACGGAAGCACCGCCGTTGCGGCAAAAAGCACGCCCTCATAGGCGATGAAGCCGGCAAGGAAGGCGCCCGACATCGTGACGGTGAGACCGGCCGCAAGGCGCAGCACGAAAAGCGCTGCTGTAAGTGATGCGAAAGCCGCAATCCCGATCGCAAGCCCCCAGGCGTAGCTTTCCCAGGTCTCGGGATAATCGAGCACGAGATACCCGACCATCTGGTTGGCGAGCCAAGCAAGCAGCACCGCCGCCACCGCCATCCGCCGCGGCAGCACAACCGCCGAAACCGCCGAAAGCGCCACGAAGGGTGTGACGCAGGCAAAAAACAGGCTGAGAACCACGCTCGCACCGGCAATGACGACAACCCAGGCGACCGCCAAACCAGGCACGGCAGGGCGCAGGGGAAGCTGATTTCGTTCGAGCATCGTAGACTCCCTTCAACCACTGGGAATAATAGCCGAACTGCGCGAAAAGACTAGCGAGGCCGGATCGCGACGAGATTAATATGTAAGGCACGGACGTCGCCGGAGGAAGCACGAGGCCGCCGCGGGATATCGGAACAATCCCCGCCTCCAATGCCCGGCGCCGACGCCGGCAATACCTGGGGGCACCACCTGCACCATATCAGTACAGCGCCTCGCAACACGGCATCCCTCCTGAGAAGGCGCGCAGAACCACGGCAGCGATTTGAGAACCATTCATATCGAAAATGAAACACGTTATGGTATTATATTTTGAAGACACCTGCGATGGCTGTAGGCTCCTCACCGTGAAGAATTGTAAGATCTCACCGTTTCGGAGGCCATCATGACCAGTTGGTATTTCATCCAGACCGCCTCCGGCACGGACGGCGTCAGCTATGGTCTCAACGTCCAGGGCGCCGGCAGCGCACCCGGAACGCCGATCATAACTTGGGGCTGGCAGGGCGGGGCCGATAACGAGCTCTGGGCGATCGGCGACGACGGCTCGGTGGTGAGCGCGCTCGGTTCCGGCCTATATCTCGCTCCGTCGCCGGAGGGAAGCGGCCTCGTCATCTCGGCGACGCCCGCCTACTGGTCATTCACCGCGCAGGGCACCATCGCCGCCGAGGACGGGTCCGTAATAACGGCAGCCTCGGCCGAGCCGCTCCAGGGAGCGCTGGTCCAGCTTTCGCCGGCCGAGGACGGTCCGCCGGCGACGCAATCCTGGTGGACGGCCCCGAACATGCAGGCGATCCAGCAGCAATTCAGCGCCTGGCGCTACATCGTCAGCAATCTTACCGACGGTGACGGCACGACCTTCGTGCTGAATGTCAAGGGCGCCGACGAAAGCCCAGGCACGGATGTTATCGTCTGGCAGCTCGAGGCGGATTCGAGCAATTCGATGTGGCAGATCACCAGCGACGGCCGCATTCTCAGCGCCATGAACCGGTCGCTGCTGCTCGGAGCGGCGGAAAGCGACGGCGGCCCCGTCGTCATTCAGTCGGCGCTCAGCCCTGAGAGCGGCCAGACCTGGAACTTCGGCCCTTCCGGCGTGATCGGCAATCCGGACACCGGCCTTTCCCTCGGCATTGATGGCCAGCCGGATTCGCTGCAGCCGGGAACGGGGCCGTTGGCTGTCATCGGTGCGGCCGGGGGCTCCGATCCGCCGGCGAGTTTCCAATGGCAACTGGCGCCGGACAATCCACTGAACACGATCGTGATGCAGAGCCCGCAGCCGTTCCCGGCTTTCTTGGATGAGGAGGCCTCGGTCTATGCCTATATCATGAACGCCCTCGGCATCGCCGACATCCGCAGCGAATATGCCAACCTCACCATCTCACTTTCGGATTTGCACACGACGATCAGTACCATGCCCTGCCCGCCGGAGCTGGACCAGACCGCCTGGAATGCCGTGGTGGCCGAGCTGGGAGAGGAGATCACCCGGGCCGACAGCGTACGCCAGTTCTTCGACGAATTCCGCGCCTACCAGACAAGCCTTCAGACGAGCTGCACCGATCGTGGGCTCGCCATCGGCACACTTGCCGGGTTGGAGGAGGGCAGCAGCATGAGCATCGGCGGCCTGATCCTGTCGGTTTTCGAAGGCATCCTCTATACCGTGCTGGAAGCGGTTCCGGGCGGAGAAGAGGCCGTATCGACGGCATCGATCATCGGCAATGTGATGGAGGGATGCATTAACGTCGCCACCAACGCCGCCAACGTCAGCACCACGATTTCGGCGGACCCGTTCCAAGTGGCATACGCCAAATTGTGGGACGACATTGGGACGGCCTTCCAATCGACGACGGACGCCGCCGGCCTGATGGAAACCATCATCCTCTCCGACTGGGGCAAGATGCAGGCCTTCTATGCCGCGTCGATGGCGACCGGGCCGAACACGCTGAGCTGGCCTTCCGGACAGACCGCAACGCTGGTCGACAATTCACTTCCCGGTTTCGAGATCTCCGCCCTGCAGATGCTGCTGCCGGCCAAGTTCCAGATCTATTTCTACTACCAGAACGACGACAGCCCCGTGAACGGCGTACCGAGCGAAGCGCAGTGGGTCACGCCGGGCGGCGGCGGTACCTGGGTGAAATACTGGATCGCGGGGCAGGATAGTTGGGAGGCCTATCCCGACAGCGATTTGATGCAACAACATGTATGGGGCAACGGCGTTGCTCGGTCCGACTTCTTCCAGTCCTGCAACGGTTGGGGCTTTGCCACCTCCTATTGGGAAGGCACGCACAATGTCGTCCTGACGATCTGCAACCAGACGCCCAATGTGCTGACAGTCGGCTATGAAGTCATCGACGGGAGCGGCGCTTTTCTTCGGCCGAGCCTGCTGCCTGGAGTGAGCACGGCGCCCTTGCCGCCCTACGGCTCGGATACGCTGCTAGCCACGTCGCGCATGTATCTGGATGCGCCGATATGGGTCAAGGATCAGTCCGGCAACTTGATCGCGGAACTGGTCGTCAATCGCGATCCGAACGGCTTCCAGGCCGGCGATGTCTGGATATCGAACCAGGCGACCAGCGGCGGCTACAGCCTTTCCTCCCCGATCTGCAACAGTGGCGACATCATCGACAAATGTAGCGGTGCGGCCCAGATCACGATCTTCTGGTCCGGATCGTGAGATAATGCCTGCGCATTCCCGTGCCCTCAGGCTTCGCCCTAGGGATGCCGCAGGAACCTAGCGTGCCCCAGTCCTTGGACACGGGGAACTCCTTTCTCAAAGTGTCTCTCGACCGTCAACCCTACAACGCATCCAGCGGTATCTTCAGATATCGCCGCCCGTTCCCCTCCGGCTCCGGCAGCCGCCCGCCGCGGAGATTGACCTGCAGCGCGTGCAGCATCAGCTTCGGTTTCGGCAGTGTGCGGTCGCGCGCTTGCCTGAGTGCCACGTAGGCGGCTTCGTCCTTGCCTGCTATGTGGGGATTGTCGCGTTTCTGGGCTGCGACCGTGCTCTCCCAGCGCGGGTGACGCCCGTTAGGCTGGTAGTCGTGACCGGAAAAGAGGCGGGTCTCGTCTGGCAGCGACAGGATCGCCTGGATCGAACTCCACAGAGCGGCCGCGCTGCCGCCGGGGAAATCCGTGCGCGCCGTGCCGGAATCCGGCATGAACACCGTGTCGTGCACGAATGCGGCGTCGCCGACCAGATAAGTGACGGAAGCGAGCGTGTGGCCGGGCGAAAACATAACGCGAGCTTCAAGCCCGCCGATCTCGAACCTGTCGCCATCGGCAAACAGCCGGTCCCATTGCGAGCCGTCTGTTGCGAGAGCCGGCCAGTTATAGATCTCCTTCCAGAGCCTCTGCACCTCGGTGACCTGGGCACCGATGGCTATCGGCGCGCCGGTCTTTCCCTTGATGTAATGGGCGGCGGAAAAATGGTCGGCATGCGGATGCGTGTCGAGGATCCACGCGACCGCCAGCCCCCGGCTTTCGATGTCGGCAAGGATGGCATCGGCGCTTGACGTGCCCGTCGCCCCCGAGGTCTCGTCGAAGTCGAGCACAGGGTCGATGATGGCGCAGCGTCCCATGGCGGCATCGGCAACGACATATTGCACGCTCCATGTGGCGGGATGGAAGAAGGCCTTCACATCCGCCGTCTGCGCCGCTCGCCTCTCCAGCCAGCGGCGCGCGCCGGCAAGATCGAAACCGAGGCTTTGGCCGAAGAGCTCGACATCGCCGGGCTCCATGCGCCCGTCGAGCACCTCACCCAGCGTATAAAGTGTCAGCGCCCGTATGCCGCTCTTGCAATGGGCGACGACAGGCCCCTTCGCCTCGGCCATCGCCGCCTGAAAGGCGCGTATATCTGCCTCGGTGATCTCGCTCCCCTTCACCGGCACGAAGCTATAGGAAAGCCCAGCGGCGGTGGCGGCAGCCTTTTCCGCCAAATTGCCCGGCTGCCCCGGCTCCTCGCCATCTGGCCGGGCATTGATGACGGCGGCAAAACCTTCGGCCGCGAAAGCGGCAAGGCCGGCGGCATCGGGCTGCCCCGCCACCGATATCAGCTCATTGACCCTCACGGATGTCATTGAAGCCTCCGCACCGCCCTCATCACGCTTCATCACATGTATAAGTGTACAATCTCACGAGTATATTGCCGAATGCAAGAATAGTGCTGGCATATGCTCCCACCCGGTCTGACTGATCAAAACGACAGCGTCGCGGCACCTTGCCTGATCTCGGCATGCATGGCGCTGGCGCCGACGATGACGACGCCATCGAGCAGGTCCTCCTGCGTATAGCCGCGCGAAGCCACACAGGGCGGGCATGCCCAGATTGAGCCGCCGCGCTGCTGGAAATTCTCAATCAATGTCGAGAGCGGATCGAGCGGCGGCACATGCGTCATCCGCTGGCCGCTCTTGCGCACCAGGTCGATCCCGGTACTGGTGAGGAACACCGAAACCTTGAGCCCGGCGGTAATCCCGCCATTGGCTATGGTGAAGGCGACGGAGGAAAGTTCGGATTCGATGCCCTTCGTGACGAGCACGACCAGTTTATCGCTTTGGCTTTGCATAGTATTCTCCCAGTTGAATTCAAGATTGCTTGGACTGAACGCGACCATGATAGGAGGGTGCGCCGCGCGCGTATTTGGCCGGAATGCGTGAAGCCTTGTCCGAAAATCCAGGTACTGAGGGCGGCGTCACCCGTGATGACGTGCTGTCGGCGCTGCTTTCGACGATCCGTCTTTCGGGATCACTGCAGTTCTGCTTCATGCCGACTGGCGATTGGCAGACCGATGCCGCGCCGTCGCTTGCAGGCCTCTCGGCAAGTGCTACGGGCACCATGCCGTTCCATATCGTCGTGGCGGGCAGTTGCTGGTTGAAAGCGGAAGACGAAGAGACCGATCTGGAAGCCGGCGACGTCCTAGTCTTTCCCTTCGGCACCGGACATCAGCTGGGTGTGGGAAAAAATGGCACGCTGGTGCTGCCGACCCGCGACTTGCCGCAGAAGCCGTGGCGGGAGATTCCGGTGCTGCGCTATGGCGAGGCGGCGCAAAGCGTGCGGCTGCTCTGCGGCTATCTGCAATGGGATGGGCTGAGCTTTGCGCCGCTGCGCCAGGCGCTGCCGAAAATGATCCATGTCAGGACGCGGGCGGCCAATGATCGCGACTGGCTGCGCGCCACTATCCGCCAGATGGTCGAGGAGGTCGATAGCCCGCGCGCCGGCGGCATCTCGATGCTGCCGCGGTTGACCGAAATCATCTTCATCGAGATCCTGCGCCATCAGATCATGATGGCCAAACCTCACGCGATTGGCTTGCTGGCAGCGCTGGCCGACCCTGCGCTCTCGCGCTGCCTCTCCCTGATCCACGACGATCCCAGGCGTGACTGGTCGCTGGAGCTGCTGGCCGCAGCATCGGGATCGTCGCGCAGCGCGCTCGCCGAACGCTTTCAAACGATGCTTGCGACATCGCCGATCCGCTATATCAGAGACTGGCGGCTCTATCTGGCAAGCGTGGCACTGGCCACGACAAGCCAGCCGATTGCAGCGATCGCCTATGACGCCGGCTACGCCACCGAAGCTGCCTTCAACCGCGCCTTCTCCCGCGCCTTCGCTCAGCCACCGGCCGCTTGGCGGGCGGCGCACTGCTGAACACGGATCCAGTCGACGCATCCCGCATCTCACCCTCGCCCTCTGACAAGAAACCGAAGCTGGCGCGAGGCTTGGGCGGTCAATGCTTTCAACCACGCGGCAACGTCCGCTGCATCGAGTTCGAGCAGTAGCGATCAGTTGCCTTCGCCGGTCGGCAAACGCGACTGCCGAAAAAGGCTAGTTCTGGCCCTGCAGGCGATCAATCACCTCCAGCAGCAGGTCGGAACAGGCTTTCATCGGTTCGTCCTCGGCGCATTTCAGATCGATCCGTGTGTTTCCGTCCTCAATCTGGAAATGGGCGGCCTTCGACGGCCGCGGCATGCGATGGCCGCGGAAATCTCGGAAACCCATGTCGCCCTTCGAACCGTGCCACCGGTAGTCCGGGCGATCTCCGGACCGTGCATTCGGGCTGCCCATCATCCGCTCGTCATCATCGGGAGCGGGCTGAGCCGGCGGGGCTGGCGGCGGCGGAGGCGAGCTAGGCTCGGTCGCGGTGGGTGGCGTTGCGGCGGAAGGTGGAGGTGGCGATTGTTGTGCGAAGGTGGAGCCGGTAAGCGCGGCAAGGACAATGCCTGATAGGAGAACTCTTTGCATCGGTCGGTCCTTTCGGAGAAGTGAGGCATGTCTGTAAACACCGAGGCAGGCCTTTGGTTCACACTCTCTCGAAGCTTCTGATCGAAATCCGCAAGAGCGTGGTGGCAATCTTCATCAGGGCAACAATCACAGGTGTGTCGCCGCCCCGGACGTCTTTCGCCTCGCCTCCGCCTTGTTGCGCGTTTATCCTCACTGTCGATTCGCTGTCCGCGACGAGGGCGCGGCGCAAGATTGCATCATTAAGGAGAGTGCGATGACGGACGCCAAGAGCGGCATTTCGGGACTACGGCCGCATATTACGGTTATCGGCGTCGGCGGGGGCGGCGGCAACGCCATCAATAACATGATTGCGGAAAAGCTGGCGGGCGTCGAGTTCGTCGCCGCAAATACGGACGCCCAGGTTCTCGCCACCTCAAAGGCGTCGCGCCGGATTCAGCTCGGCGCGAATGTGACGGAGGGCTTGGGTGCCGGTTCGCTGCCTGAGGTTGGTCATGCAGCCGCCGAGGAGTCGATCGACGAGATCATGGATCACCTGGCCGGCTCGCATATGTGTTTCGTCACCGCCGGCATGGGCGGCGGTACGGGCACCGGCGCAGCCCCCGTCATCGCGCGTGCGGCACGCGCGGCCGGGATCCTGACGGTCGGCGTCGTCACCAAGCCCTTCACGTTCGAGGGCAATCGCCGCATGCGGACGGCGGAAGTCGGCATCGAGGCGCTTCGGCAGGCCGCCGATACCGTCATCGTCATCCCCAATCAAAACCTCTTCCGCATCGCGGACGCAAAAACCACCTTCGCCGATGCCTTCATGACGGCCGACCGCGTGCTCTTTGCCGGCGTCGGCTGCATCACCGATCTCATCGTCAAGGAAGGCCTGATCAACCTCGATTTTGCCGACGTGAAGTCGGTCATGCAAGGCATGGGCCGCGCCATGATGGGCACCGGCGAAGCCGCCGGCGAAAGCCGGGCGATGAAGGCGGCGGAAGCGGCAATCGCCAACCCGCTTCTCGACGATATCTCGATGAAGGGCGCCAGGGGCGTGCTGATCTCGATCTCCGGCGGGTCTGATATGACGCTCTTCGAGGTCGACGAGGCGGCAAGCCGCATTCGCGACGAAGTACAGGACGACGCCGATATCGTCGTCGGCGCGATCTTCGACCGCAGCCTGGACGGCAGGTTCCGCGTTTCAGTCGTGGCGACCGGCCTGGAAGCCAGCGCTGCCCCCATATCCCCGAGCACCCACCCGACCGAGCAAGTCCAGACGCGCACGCTGCAATAGCACGGCCGCAGTATCCTGACTTTCTCACGCCGGCTCCGGCCGGACAAACGTCGCTCCGCCGTATAAAGAACGGGACGGGGCGACGTCACCATCAGATGTTGTGCACCACGGAGATTTCGTCGGTCATGCTCCTCATCTATGCGCCCGGATCGCAGACGATGAAGGATGCCCGGGCCTAAGCTCGAGAGAGCCTCCCTGAGTAGCGGAAGCCCGAAGGCTGGAGCCTCGAAGGCCGAGGCGGATGCGCCTCCCGTCAGGCCCTCAGTTCAATTGACACAATGAAAAAAACGAATATTCCTTCAAGCCGAAGTTGAGGATTTGAAGTGAAACATGCATTTGTATATTTGTTATTAGCAGCGACGACGATTCCGCTTTCGAGCTGCACGACGACCCCCGAAAGCTCCCGCCAGCAGTCGCTGTAGATCACGGCGCAAAGTGGCGTCAGAACGCTGGTGGCCAAGAACTGGCACATCGACGACGACTGCCGCCATATCGACTACCCCGCCATCAATATCGTCGAACGGCCCAAACACGGGCGTCTCGAAATCGTCCACGAACCGCTCTTCCCCAAGCTCGACGGAAAAGCGTCGAAATGCGAAACGATTAAGGTCAACGGCGTCGTCGGCTACTACACATCCGATCCCGGCTACACCGGCAGCGACCGACTCGTCATCCGCTCGCCCTATGAAGAGGGAAAGACCG
The DNA here is from genome assembly GCF_003013335.1 of Rhizobium sp. H4. Classification (NCBI taxonomy): domain Bacteria; kingdom Pseudomonadati; phylum Pseudomonadota; class Alphaproteobacteria; order Hyphomicrobiales; family Rhizobiaceae; genus Rhizobium; species Rhizobium sp. H4. Next base: position 30,872 of record NZ_PSOW01000011.1, on the reverse strand, counting down.
AAGAGGGCGTGTTGAGCGTGAAAGTAGTCAAGTAGAATCCCTCGTCGAATAGCCTCGGCGCCACCTGGCGGTCGCCGAAGAAGGCATTGCCTTTCGTGAGATCGCCGCGCTCATCAGCCGTCGGCTGGATCCCACCGAGCCTGGCCTCCTCGCCGATATCGACCACCCGGCCTATTTCGGCGAGTGATCGATATCGCGGGGGCCGAGGCGACAAGAAAACAAAGACTAAAGCACGTCGCATGAAATCAGATTCTATACGTGTCCTAGCGCATGCGGCCCTCATTCATATCGGTGGGATCATAGTTGATGTCCCAATCCTTCTCCGGCTTTTTCTTGCCCGGCGGGTTCCGGTTGACCGTGGCATCCTCCGAGCCGGTGATGACGGTCGGCTTGGCGCTCGCAACACCGGTGGCCTTTCGGTCGGCCCGGGATTTGGGGAATTGGCCGGCTGCATCTTTTTCGGGATTCCCCATCTCATTCGCCTTTCTGCTTCATCGCGTCGCTGAAATCCTTCATTTCAGGGTCGCGGTTGTTTTCGTCGTTGGCGTCGCGGTTCTTGTCCGGATCGTCCTTGGCCTTCAGGTAGCCACGCGGCCTATTGCCCTTCGGTCCTTCCCATCGGGGGGATTGATCGGTGGTGCCGGGGGCGCCGTCCTTGGGTGTCGTCATGCCCATTGTCGTTTCTCCTTGGTTGAATAGGGAAAACCGCAAAAAGCCTGAACAGTTCCAGCCATTCATGAGGTCGCGGCGAGGAGGGTCGGCGCATAAAATTTGGAACAGTGTCGCCGCGCATCGGTTGGTAAGAGGTCGCAACCTGAAACATGGAGCCGAAAATGAGCAAGACCAACGCTCGTGAACTTCAGAACCGCGCCGAACAACAGGTCAGGAACACCAGCGCCGGCGGCCACCTTGGCGGCACCTATTTTGGCCAGCAACCCGACGGCAAAACCGCCTCGGACAGCAGCAACGACAGCGCCAAGGCCCGCCCCAACGATGGGAGCAATTGAGGGCTATGCCCGCTACAAGGCTTTGCACGCAATGTACCATTCACCGCGCATCCGCGCGGTGAATGGCTTCCTTCAGCGTCTCAGAAGAGTCTGCGTCTTAACATAATCAACTCACGGCAAAGTTGACGGATCGGCGGACGCATGCGGAAATCGCAGGCGTTAGGCGAACCAACCGCACGGTCCATACATACTCCACCCCGCCCTTATCTCGCCTGTCATTGAACGGCAACGCCTCTGCCCTAGCCTATGCTCGCGGCCGACCGGCCGCAGCGGGGCATCATCCGACAGCGGAAGGGGCGACGTGGCATCTATTCGATTGACGATGCAATTCGGGAGCTCGTCCCGGTTCTCTCCAAGGCGCCGGCGGCCGCCGTCAGCGGTGAATGGGCCGCCACCACCATGCAGGCCGGGCATTCCTCAAGCACGGGCGGCTACCGCGATGCGACCGGAAAGCCCGTGTCGGACGCTTCGCGCGATCCGCTGCGCGTCATCGGCGATGTCGTCGAAAGATTGGATGAGGCGACGACCGAGCGCTTCAACCGGGTGGTCGTCCGCTGGAAGAAGCCGGCCCTTCCCTTCATGCGGGCGCAGGTCACGATCGAAACCAGTTTCGACCAGACGATCGTGCCGCGCGGCCCCGACGACCCGATCTACGAGCGCGCCGCAAGTGCCCGCCGTGCCTTCTGGCAGAGCCGTGGCACCGTGCGCGAGGGCTTTGCCGCCGAGCGCGCCGCGGCCAATGTCTGTGCCCAGACCAAGTGGTTCGGCCCGCACCGCCGGATCCTGGCGATCGATGCGCCGGGAAAAATGATCCTTGCCACCGACGGTCTCTCCACACCCTGGGCCGGCATCTCCGAACCCGAGAACGGCGTCGAATGCGAACTCTTCATGGAATTCGGCGCCGCCACGCTGGATGCGGCGACCATCGCCGACTGGGGAACCCTTTTGATCAACCTCGGCGATCTCGTGGCCGACGGCTACCGCGTCGCACGCGATGTCGAAAACCATGGCGCCATCCTGTTCTGCCGGCTGACGGAGGATTACCACCCCCTGACCCGCATCATCCTCAGCCGTGATCCTCGCCGGATCGACGGCATGCCCTTCGGCTCCGTACCGCTGATCCGGGCAACGGCAATCGCCGCAACCGAGATCGAGGGCCGCGATCCCGACGAGGACTGGGGCGCATCGGCGGCGCGCCAGGCGCTGGCGAAACGCGGCATTGAGCTTTAGAAGACAAGCTCAAGGCGCCTAGCGTGTGAAAACCTAGTCGCGGTCTTTCACGTTGCCGATATGACAGGAAAGACAGGTTTCGCGCTGGGCGACGTCACCGGCTCGCCATTGAACCTTCCCCGCCGTATTCGCACCGGCTGCGTCGCGCCGACCATTTCATTGAGATGTCATGAAACTTCTTGTCCCGGACAGGCTTTCTACGACGGAAGCAAAACAAGGAGCTCCAAATGTCCGGCGAAGCCGAAAACCACGTTAAAACCGCCATCGTTCCAGTTCAGAAGGCCTCATCGGCCGAGCAAGCCGCCACCACGGCGGTGCTCGAAGACATGCAAAGGACAGGCCTCGAGCCCCTTCATACCGCGCCGGCGCCGACAGCGGCGCCATTTTCCTGGGACCTCGATCCGCACGAAATGGCCAAGCTGATGTCCGCGGTGATGACACTGCCGATGGTCTTCTGGTCGACGGGCCTATCCCTGGCCTATTCCCTCTGGCTCTCCTCGCTGCCTCCTGCACCCGGAACGATAGATCCGATCCGTCAACGCCCGGCTTAGCAGCGATCGATCGCCGGTCGGCCGTGACCCGGACCTCTATGGAAACCCACCTTTCCGCCCTCATTCCAGGGATATTTGCCGGATGAGGGCGGAGAGGCAAAGCGCGGCGCCAGAGCAGGCGCAGCTGGTTGGCCGCTTTCAAGGCTGGCGCAGCCGCTTTATTCGTGGATATCCGGCTCGACGACCTTGGCAAGATTGCGCAGCGATTCCTGCCAGCCGAGGTAGCAGGCCTCGGGCGGGATGACGTCGGGCACGCCAGCCTGGGTGATGTTCACTTCGGTGCCGACCGAGAATTTTTTCAGCGTCACAGTGACATCCATTTCGCCCGGCAGGTTGGGGTCTTCGAACTTGTCGGTGTAGCGAACCCTTTCGCCCGGGACGAGCTCGAGGAATTCGCCGCCGAAGGCGTGGCTGTTGGCGGTGGTGAAATTGCGGAAGGACATTCTAAAGGTGCCGCCGACGGCCGGTTCCAGATGATGCACAGTGCAGAGAAAACCGTTCGGCGGAAGCCATTTGGCAAGCGCGTCTGCCTCGATGAAGGCGCGATAGACCTTTTCCGGGCTGGTCGCGAAAACGCGGTGCAGGCGTATGGTGTTCGGCATGGTGGTGTTCCTTCTGGTGGACGGGATGAACGGGCTAAGGACGGACAAGCCTTTGCCGATCCGACATGGGATCGATCTTTTCTTCAAGAAAAATCGCTCGGAGGCGTGCGGGTGTCAGCTCGGCATGCTTTGGAACTGTGGAAGATGGCGGCCCGCATCTGGGTTGCAAGCTGCCGCGCCTTGCGCCGCCGCTGCGTTCAGGCCGCTGCCTGCTCGCCCAGCGCATTGAGCAGCAGGCGAGCGGCCTGCTTCGAAGAAGCCGGGTTCTGTCCGGTGATCAGCTGATCGTCCTGGACTACATGCACGGCCCAGTCTTCCGCCGCCGAAAACTTTGCCCCCTGCTCTCTCAGCACGTCTTCGAGCAAATAGGGCACGACCTCGACGAGCTGCACGGCGGCCTCCTCGGAATTGGTAAAGCCGGTGACAGTCCGCCCCTTGGCGATCGGCCCGCCATCGGGTGCCTTGACCTTCGTCAGTATCCCCGGCGCGTGGCAGACGAGCGCCAGCGGTTTTCCGGCCGCAAGCGTCTCCTCGATCAAGGCGTGGGCATTGCTGTCGTTGGTCAGATCCCAAAGCGGGCCATGGCCGCCGGGAAAGAACACGGTGTCATAATCAGCCTGGTCGACGTCGGACAGCTTCAGCGTATTGGCGAGCGCCGCCGTAGCCGCCGGGTCTCGTTCAAAGCGTCGCGTGTCTTCCGTCTGAAAGGCCGGCTCGTTGCTCTTCGGATCGAGCGGAGGCTGACCTCCTTTGGGCGAAGCGAGCGCCACCTCCGCTCCGGCGTCGCGGAAGACGAAATAAGGCGCGGCGAGCTCCTCGAGCCAGAAGCCCGTTTTCTTCCCGGTATTTCCCAGCTGATCATGTGATGTGAGAACCATGAGAATTTTCATTGCCCAGCTCCTTCGCTCCGGCCGGAGGACAAAGCCTTCGTGTCCGGGTTAACGGTGAAATACTGCCTGCAATCTCATGCTGAATTGCCAAAATCATAGATCGACCACCGGCGCGACACAAGCCTCCTGTTCCATTCGAATGATGAGGACGCGCCTGATCGTCCCGCCCTTCAAATTCCTGTTGGAGACGCATAGAAGATCCGTATCGCTGTTGCGCATCGGTTCAGCGGAGCCTTCGAGGATCTTGGAAAGTGAGCAAGCCGAATTATCGGGATATCGCCCGCCATGCCGGCGTCGGCACTGCCACGGTCGAGCGCGTCCTGAACGGGCGCGGCGGCGTCCGGCCGGAGCTGGTCGAGAAGGTCATATCCGCCGCACGCAGCCTGGACTATCCGCGTAGACTTCCCGAAGCCCATCGCGGCCTGCTGCGGATAGAAGTGCTGATGGTTCGTCCGGAAACCAGCTTCTATCGTCGCCTTTCTCATGCGTTCGAGAGAATTGCGGCGACCCTCGATCCATTGGTCGTCGTCCACCGCAGTTTCACCGACGAGATGAATGCGGACGCGGTCGCGCGGCGCATCCTGTCCACCGACCTTCCGCGCGCCGGCCTGATCCTGGCCGTGCCGAGCAGCCCGTTGATCAGTGCCGCGGTGGAAAAGGTGAATGCGCAAGGCCTGCCCGTCGTCCACGTCGTCACCCGCGCTTCCGAGCGCGTTGGCGAGTTCATCGGCATCGACAATGAGGCCGCCGGCCGGACGGCCGCGCTCTACATCTGCCGAATGGCGCGTCGGACCGGACCTGTCGTTGCCATCTGCCATCCGATCTATCAGGTGCACCGCGATCGGATCCGCGGCTTTTCGGAGTATTTTCGCGATCATCCCGGCGCCTCCAGCTTCGAGTGGCTGGGATTCGGCGGCGACGAGGAGCGCGCCAGCGCCGATCGGCTGTGGTCGGCGCTGGAGATGTATCCCGAGCTTGCTGGTCTCTACAATGCCGGGGGCGCCAATTCCGCCCTGATCGAGGTGCTGCGCCGGCATCCTGGCGGTCGCGACGTGTTTTTCGTCGGCCACGAATTGACCGACTATACGCGCGCAGCCTTGCTGGACGGCGTCATGGACGTGGTGCTGGACCAGGCGCCGGAGGCGCAGGCGCGGCGGGCGCTCGATCTCGTTCTGCACCGCATCGGCCTGACCGAGATCAAACCGGACCAGGCACCGATCCGTTTCATCACCATCACCAAGGAAGGGCTTTGATCTAATTAGATCAAGGAAGGCTTCGCCGTTTCGAACTCCCGCTGCTAGTTTCGCATCAGGGAGACGATCCGGCGCGGCAAGGACCCGGCGGATCAAGGCGCAAGTGGCGCTCTCCCTGAGCAAAAACATGTGCGGACCGGGGACGTCCGGCGCTTGGGAGGAGATGCGAATGGATGATCTGAAATTCGGCAAGCGCAACAAGCGCGGCGATTGGGCGCCGGACCGGCCGGTCGAGACCGCGCCGCTTTTCGCCTTCCCGCCGCAGCTGACGGCGGTCCTGAAATGGCTGCCGCACTATTTCCTGCCCTGGAACCTGATGTTTGCCGCCTCCGCGCTCGCCTACTGGGCCTGGATCATCCCCCCGGTCGAAACGATGCATACGCTGAGCCTTGGCTGGATCGCCTGGCTTTACGCCGTCAACACCGTCGCGGTCTTGCTGTTCTACGGCGCCTTCGAACTGCATCTCTATGTGCTGAAGCGCCAGGAAAACCGCTTCAAGTACAACGGCAAGTTCCCGGCCGAGCAGAAAAACAGCGCCTTCTGGTTCCAGCGCCAGAACCTCGACAATATGCTGCGCACCTTCCTGTCGGGCGTGGTGATCTGGACCGCCGTCGAGGTCGGCATGCTCTGGGCCTATGCCAACGGCTATGCGCCCTGGCTCGGCTTCGCGGAAAATCCCGGGACGCTGGCGCTCGTCGCCCTCGTGGTTCCTGTTATTCACGAGTTCCACTTCTTCTGCATCCACCGGCTCATCCACACGCCCTTGCTCTACAAATGGGTGCACTCGGTCCATCACAACTCGGTCAACCCCTCGCCCTGGTCGTCGCTGTCGATGCATCCGATCGAGCATCTGCTCTATTTCGGAACCGCATTCTACCATCTGCTCCTGCCCTCCAACCCGATCATCATGCTCTACCAGCTGCATTATGCCGGCTTCGGGGCAATTCCCGGCCATGTCGGCTTCGACAAGGTCGAGATCGGCAAGGACGGGCTGGTCGACAGCCACGCCTATGCGCATTACCTCCACCACAAATATTTCGAGGTGAACTACGGCGACGCGCTGATCCCGCTCGATAAGTGGTTCGGCACCTGGCACGACGGCTCCCCCGAAGGCGAGGCGCAGATGCAGGAGCGCTACCGCAGGCGCAAGGAAAAACTCGCCGCCCGCAAGGCGCGCCTGGAAGTCGAAGGAGCCGCCGAATGACCTGGGTCACAGCTGGCAAACTCGACGACATCGAACAGGAAGGCGCCATCCGCTTCGACCATGGCGGGCGCACCTACGCGATCTACCGCGGCCCCGACGACAGCGTCTATTGCACCGCCGGTCTCTGCACCCACGAGGCGATCCATCTCGCCGACGGATTGGTCATGGATTTCGAGGTCGAATGTCCGAAACATTCCGGCGCCTTCGACTATCGCACCGGCGAAGCCCTGAGGCTTCCGGCCTGCGAGAACCTGAAGACCTACCCGGCCGAGGTGATCGATGGAGAGGTTCGCGTGGCTCTGACCTGAGCCCGCGACATAGGCAGGCCTGAACGGCCTCCGGAATGGATCGGGCGGCCCGGCGCCCTTGGGAGGATAAGATGAAATCAATCTGTGTGGCGGCCGTCCTGGCCGCCCTGACGACGACTGCTGCCTCGGCCGAGACGATCGGCGTGTCCATGCAGAGTTTCGACAATAATTTCCAGACGCTGCTGCGCGAAGGCTTGCAGGCAAGGGCATCCAAGCTCACCGGCGTCAGCCTGCAGATCGAGGATGCCCAGACCGACGTTTCCAAACAGCGCAGCCAGGTCGACAATTTCATCGCATCGGGGGTCGATGCGATCATTATGACGCTCGCCGACACCTCGGCCGCCACCGGCATCAGCGAGGCGGCCCGAAAGGCCGGCATTCCGCTCGTCTACCTCAATCTCGAGCCGGAAAATATCGACAAGCTGCCGGAAAAGCAGGCCTATGTCGGCTCGAAGGAAACCGATTCCGGAAGGCTCGGCGCCGAAGCCGCCTGTGAATTGCTGAAGAAGAAGGGCAAGGCGAACGACGCCCAGGCTTACATTTTGATGGGCGATCTCGCGCATCAGGCCTCGCGCGACCGCACCTCGTCGGTCAAGGCGACGCTCGCGGCAGGCGATTGCAAGGGCGTGACCATCGCCGATGAGCAGACCGCCGCCTGGACCCGCACGAACGCCATGGATCTGACCACGAACTGGCTGACGGCAGGCCGTCCGATTGACGTGATCTTCGCCAATAATGACGAGATGGCGCTAGGCGCTATTCAGGCGCTCAAGGCATCCGGCGTGTCGATGGACGATGTCATCGTCGTCGGCATCGATGCGACGCAGGACGCACTGGCGGCGATGGCGGCGGGCGATCTTGACGTGACCGTCTTCCAAAACGCCAAACAACAGGCGGCAAGCGCCGTCGACGCGGCCGTCGCGCTTGCCCACGGCAACAGCGTCGACAAGGAAGTCTGGGTGCCGTTCGAACTGGTCACGCCGACGAACATGGCCGAATACGCCAAGAAGAACTGATCCTCCCCGGCCGGTGTCTCCTCCTCACGAGCGCCGGCCGCTCTTTTCAGGAGAACAGCATGGACGGTATCGTCATTATCGGTGCGGGCGAGTCCGGGACCCGGGCGGCCTTTGCACTGCGCGAAGCAGGCTATCGCGGATCCGTCACGCTGGTCGGCGCCGAACCCCATCTGCCCTATGAACGGCCGCCCCTGTCGAAAACTGTCGACGGTGCGGTGCAGATGAAGCTGATCTGCGCGCCAAATGCGCTTGATGCAGCAGGCATCACCTATCTCAAGGGTATGTCGGCCACCAGGCTGGATGCCGACGCCGCGACCGTGACGGTAAGCGACGGTCGGATATTGCGTTACGAAAAGCTGCTTCTGACCACCGGCGCACGGCCGAGACGGCTTGCCTGCCCCGGCGCCGAGCGTGCACTCGACTTCCGCACCCACGCCGACGCCGAAGCGATCTTCTCCAACATCACCCCCGGCCGGAGCGTCGCGATCATCGGCGCGGGTCTGATCGGGATGGAGCTCGCATCGGTGCTTCGCAGCAGAAACGTTGCGGTCAGCGTGATCGAAGCCGCGCCCAAGCCCTTGGGCCGCGCAGTCCCTGCCCGCTTTGCCGACAAGCTGCACATCAGACATGCCGCCGAAGGCGTGCGTTTTCATTTCGATCGGGCTGTGGCGGCAATCGGCGACGATGGCGTCACCTTGACCGACGGCAGCGTGGTGCCCGCCGATCTCGTCGTCAGCGCGATCGGGGTCCTGCCCGACATCGCCCTGGCGGAAGCGGCTGGACTGGCCACCGGCAATGGCGTTCTGACGGATGCCTATCTTCGCACCGGCGCGCCGAACATCTATGCGGCAGGCGATTGCGCGGCGGTCGCCCAACCGGCCGGAGGACATATCCGCTATGAAAGCTGGCGCAACGCCAGAACGCAGGCCGAGACCGCGGCGCGCAACATGGCCGGCACCGCCGAGGCGTTTGCCGCCATTCCCTGGTTCTGGTCCGACCAGTACGATCTGGGCCTGCAGGTGGCGGGGCAGCCGCAGCCCGCCCAACAGACTGTCCGGCGCTTGATACCGGCGGGCGAGCTCGAATTCTATCTCGACGATGGCCGCCTCGTGGCGGCCGCCGGCCTTGGTATCGGCAATGGCCTGGCCAAGGATATCAAGCTTGCCGAACTGCTGATTGCCGCAGGTGTCAGTCCCTCGCCCGCGGCGCTGGCAGACCCGAGCGTCAACCTCAAGATGCTTCTGAAAAGCGCGCGGGCCGCATGACGCAGAAGCTGCTCATCTTCCAGTCGCTCTGGGCCATGGAGCGCCGGCACACGGACGGATTCGAGCGCACACTTGACGAGAACATCGCGATGATTCGCCAGGCGGGCTTCGACGGCATCAGCGCGCATTACACCAACCGCCGGGATGTCGTTTTGCTGAACGAGACGCTCCGAGGCAGCGGGCTGAAGATCGAGGCGGTCTGCTTTCCCCGCTCAGTCGAGGATCTGCGGCTGCCGCTGGAGCTTGCCGCGGCCTTTCCCGTCAGCCACGTCAACCTGCAGCCCGATATCCGCCTCCGCCGCGTCGAGGCTTGCCTGCCGCTCCTCGACGGTTGGATGCGGCTCGCCGAAGATGCCGGCATTCCGGTCTTCATCGAAACCCATCGCGACCGGATGACGACGGACCTGTTCTTCACATTGGATCTGCTCGACCGGCGTCCCGAACTGCCGCTGTTGGCCGATCTGTCGCATTTCCTGGTCGGCCGCGAATTCGCCTTTCCGGTCGATGAGGAAAACCACGCCCATGTCAGGCGCGTCCTGCAGAATGCCCATGCATTTCATGGTCGCGTCGCCTCACGCGAACAGGTACAGATCGAAATCGCCTTTCCGCACCACCGGCCATGGGTCGATCTCTTCCTGCAATGGTGGGAGTATGGTTTTCGCCATTGGCGATCCCGTGCCGCCGATGACGCCGAGCTGGTTTTTACCTGCGAGCTAGGTCCCAAACCCTATGCGATCACCGGCAGAGACGGCAACGATTCGACCGACAGATGGGCCGAGGCTCTGGCGCTGCGCCAGATGGTGCGTGAATTGTGGGATGCCTTTGGCTGAGCCGGATTGAACGAATATCGCACGGTAATTCCTTCTCTCGCGCCCCCGCGGCGGCTCTCTCAATGGCCGCCATCAACCTCGTCGCATCAGTTGCGGGCGTCCACAGCGGCGAACACGCCGGCGGAGATTTGGGGATTGTTAATCAGAAATGCCTAATGTAAATCTTAACGAGCACAAGTTGTGCGGGAGCAGAGTTACTATAATATCTGGTAGGATATTCGACTAGGGAGAACCTCCTACATGCGGAAAATTCCTGCTGCCCGTTTAGCCCTCGGAAAGCCGGAGGCAGAAGCTTCGAGCTTGGTCGACCGGCTTTTGTTCTTTGACCGCGATTTCAATCCCATCGAGGATCTGCACGGCAATGCGCTGCCTTCGTCCGTCAAACCGGCTGCCTCCTTCTGGGAGCATTTTCCCGAGTTGGACAAATCAGCAATTACGCTCGCTTTCCGTTCATTGGATGATAATTCCCAGCCTTTGCGAATATCGGGCGATCTCGGCGCCCCCGGCTCACATGGCCTGACGATCTATCGGATCGGCGACCTGTTTGCCGTCGTCCGATCCGAGGAACGGATTGACGATGAACGCGCAACGCTTTTGCATCTCGCGACCCATGATCCGCTGACTGGACTGCCGAACCGGCGCCAGTTCAGCGAAGACCTGACCACCCTGTTGCAGGAAACCCCGGGCTCGAACGAGACTCTGTCGCTGATGCAACTCGACCTCGACGATTTCAAACCCGTCAACGACACGCTCGGGCATGCCGCCGGCGACAAGCTTCTTCAATCGGCTGCAAGGCGTATTCTCGCCTGCCTTTCCAGCGATGACAGAGCCTATCGGCTGGCCGGCGATGAATTCACGGTGATATCGGTGGGCTCGGGACAACCGGCCAAAGCGCACCGTTTGGCGGAGGATCTGGTTGCTGCGTTCAAAAAGCCCTTTACGATAAACGGCATCGCAGTCTTTGTCGGCACCAGCATCGGCATATCCACGGCTCCAACGGACGGGACAACTCCGGAGGAGCTTATGAAGGCGTCCGACCTCGCACTCTACACCGCCAAGAAAGAGGGGCGCGGTCGGGCAAAAGCCTTTGACTCGGCAATGCTCGAGCTGCTGGAGCAGCGGGAACTGCTGCGCCGCAGCCTCCGCATGGCCCTGGTCCAACAGCAATTCTATGTCGAATACCAGCCTATCGCCGAGGGCGGCTGCATCGTCGGCTTCGAGGCATTGCTGAGATGGCATCATCCCCTGCTCGGAAAGATTCCGCCGGCGTCGTTCATTCCGATGGCAGAGGCGGATGGAATGATGCCCGAGATAGGCGCGTGGGTTTTGGAGCAAGCATGCCGTGAGGCGATGAAGTGGCCCGAGAACTACATCGTCGCCGTCAATCTGTCAGCAGCTGAATTCCTGACAAGCGGCCTCACCGACCGCATTTCCCAGACGCTGGACCTGGTCGGACTTCCGCCCGACCGCCTTGAGCTCGAAATAACCGAAAGCGTGCTGCTCGAGCGGACCGTCAACAACATCGACACCCTGAACACGCTCAATGTGCTGGGCATCCGAATTTCGCTTGATGATTTCGGGATGGAATATTCATCGCTGAGCTATCTGAAAACATTTCCTTTCGATACGATCAAAATCGACAAATATTTTATCACCGATCTCGAAACGGATCTAAAAAGCCAGGCAATCGTCCGCTGCATCGTCAACCTTGCACATGACCTCGACATGCAGGTGACAGCCGAGGGGGTCGAGACGCGGGGTCAGGCGGAATGGCTGCACAGCGTCGGCTGCGACAGGCTGCAGGGCTATCTTGTGAGCAGGCCGCTTCCCGTGGCGGCAATTGACGAATTCATTACCCGCGCGGACGCATCCAAGATCCACGCTCGACAATAGTGCTTTAACGACTTTTCGCCATGCTCCTAGATCGCATGCAAATCTGACGCTCCAGACAGACGAAAGGAGGGTGCATTGGAAGAGGAAGCATCCCGCTTCGACGACCACGCATTTGTGCCGATGGTATCGCTGGAAATGAACGTTGCGGTGTTCAAATCTCAATGGCAGTTTTGCGACGAGATTACCGAATATCTCTCCGACATTCTCGGCCAGGGTCACAGCGATCCCGCGCGGTACGCCAACTTTCTTTCAGTCGCGGCAAACGAACTGATCGAACTCGCTTTCCGCGCGACGAACGGACGGGGCAAGATAAGTTTCAGCCTCGCGCGCAGCGCGACCTACAATCGGCTGCGAATTGCGTTTCCCTGCGATGAGGAGTTTCGCCGCAAACACACGGAGGCAGGGTCAGGTGAAATCCAGCCTGGCCTCGACGACGGGTCCGGTCGCCTGGTCACGAAGTCCGATGGGGCTTTGCTCAGCAATTTGGCGACAATATTCGGCGCCGCCATCCACATCGAGAAAGACGGCGCGGACGGGATCGGCATCATTGCCGATTTCCCCTCGGCCGAGGATTTTCAATGAACCTGCTGTCCCTGCCCTTCACCGTGCGGTTTGATCCGACAAATCAGGAGCTCGTGCTGTCCGGCAAGATGCGGCCCCAAAGTGCCGCTGAGATTGCCGATGCGCTCGAGTTGGTGCGGCAGAGTTTGGAAAAATACAGCGGCATCGTTTACCTGAACGTCAAGCGCCTGACGCACATCAACATGACGGCCTTCACCGCTCTGTGCGATATCCTCGCGGCCGGCTGCCGAACGAGGCCGGAACGGAACATCAAGATCATTACCTCGAGCGTGATGGCATGGTCTGCTTCGCTATTCGAGATGCTGGCGGCATCGCTGCCGAACCTGTCGGTCGAGGTCTATGATTCGGCGTTTTATCCCGGACAGAGCTTTGTCGAGGACGAGTCGTTTATTCCCATCCTGCGCACGCAGACGAAAATGACCTGGAGGCATGAGCGCGAACTCTTGCCGCGCCACGGTCTGCGCAGCGGTGTTGCTGCCATGGCGGATATCTGCTGCGGCATCGGTGATTTCGCGACCTTGGTTCAGCGGGAATTCAAACCGGCCCGCCTTGTCGCGCTGGATCACTCCGTGCGCAGTCTCGACTATGCCCGCAGGGTCGCTGCCGACTTCGATCTGCAAAGCATCGAATACACGTATGGCGACGCCTCGCAGATGCTGCTTCGAGACGATCAGTTCGACTTTGTCACCTGCCGGCACTCGCTGCAGATTTTCGACCGCCCGGAGATGCTGCTGCGGGAGCTTTATCGCATCTGCAAGCCGGGCGGCCGTGTCTACATCACCAACGAAAAGAATTCGCACTGCCTGGGCGAGCCGCACGCCGAATCGATAAAATGGACCTACGAGGAAGTCGCCAAGCTTTTCAGCCACTTCGACATGGATGTCGAAATGGGACCGAAAAGCCGCCATCTTCTCCTCAACGCCGGCTTCGATGACATCAAGGTCGACTGCTTCATGGTTACGAATCTTGACGGCGACCCCCAGGACTTCGCGGACATCATCGAAGCCTGGGAAAATGTCTATGCAGGTGAGATGGCGGTGCGCCGCGGCGACTCACCAGATTTCATTCGCAGGTTCCGGCAGGGATTCAAGGATCACGTCTTTGCCGCTCTTCACCCCAAAGGTTATGCAGGCTGGCCGATCTGGGCAGCCTCTGGTCGAAAGCCGCTGTGATGGACGGGCACGTATCGAAGAGACCGATGGGACTGCGCTCGTTTCGAGCAAAGTTCATCCTGGTCGTCGGTGGCGCCGTCCTTTTCGACCTGCTGGTCAGCGGCGGCCTGGCACTTTGGAACGTTCAGAGGCTCTCGCGCGACGCGACGCTCGAAGTCGGCCAGGGCCTGGAAGCCGCGAGCCAGGAATACATCCGCACCTATGCCGATTCGACCGCAGCCCAGGTGAGCCTGCTCCTGCGGCAGGTTCACAACGACGTCGACACTCTGGCAGGCGTGCTCCAGGCGCAGATCGACAATCCCACCCGCAATTCCGACGTCGGCACAGCGATCGCCCGCACATCTCCCGGCAGCGTCAACCTGTCTTACGACGAGAAGGGGAAATGGTCTCAGAACGCGCCCGGCTCCGCTTCGGTCGTCAGCGTGTGGGGTTATCTACTGGGACAGGACCATCAGCCAAGGCCCGACGTTGCGCGCGACATAGAGACAAGCGCAGTTCTCGATCTGGTTGCCCCGAGCCTCCTGCAGCACGGCGCTTCAAAGCTGCAGATGTACTACATCGGACCGAAGGCACGACCGATCTTCAGGACGGCGCCCTACACCGACCAGGCCCAGACTTTCGATCGCCTCTACCCCGGGCACAACGAGGCCGATTTCTGGGACTTCTTTTTCCCCGGCCTCTATGAGTCCTGGCAAAGCTGGGCCAGGGACGCGAAAACGCGGCCCGTCGGCGACGACATCACCCAGACGGCGCCCTATACCGATGCCATTACCGGCAAGCTGATCGTCAGTTTCTTTCATCCGCTCTGGACCGCCGACAGGAAGGATGTCGCCGGGACGGCCGGCGCCGATATTACGCTCGACCAGCTCGCCCAGACGGTGGAAAATGTGAAAGTCGCCCAGTCCGGCTTCGGATTCCTGGCAATGTCCGACGGCAACGTGGTCGCAATCAACAGTACAGGCGAAAAGACGCTCGGCTTGGTTTCGGCGAGCGGTGCGAGCGGAACCGGCGTGACCGGGCTGGAGCGTTCGCTGAAAGGAAGCTCACAGCCGGCGATCGCGAAACTGGCGCTCGACCGCGAACAGGGCATCCAGCACCTGCTGTTGCAGCGGGACGGCAACGAAGTTCCCTATATCGTCATCGTCAAGAAGCTGCCTGCGACCAATCTCTGGTCCAGCGGCCCGGTTCGGCAAGAGGCGATGCTGCTTGGGGTGGTTGTGCCGGAACGGGAAATCGACGCTTCCCTCTATGCCGCCCAGGCCAAGATATCCGAGGCCACCAACCGGATCGTGATCTACCAGATCCTCGCAATCCTGATGTCGCTGCTGATCGTGGCGATCGCCGTGTTTGCGGCTTCAAAACGCATAACGAGCGGCATCCGGGCCCTTGCCGGTGCCGCCAAACGAATTGAGGCGCAAGACTATTCGGTCCGGGTGGCGATATCGAGCAAGGATGAGGTTGGTGTTGCCGGCGAAGCCTTCAACCGGATGGCCGAACGGATCAGCTATCACACCGAAAATCTCGAGCAGCTGGTCGAGGAACGAACGGCCCAGATCGAAGATGCGAAGGAAGAGATCTCGGCGCTGAACGCCCAGCTCCAGCGGGAAAACCGCCGTCTAGGAACGGAGCTCGCCGTTGCCGAGAGAATCCAGATGATGGTTCTTCCGCTGCAACAGGAGCTCGAAGAATTTCAGGACATCGAGATCGCAGCCTATATGCGGCCTGCCGAAGAAGTCGGCGGCGATTATTACGACGTCCTGAAGAACGGCAAGCGGTTGAAGATCGGCATTGGCGACGTCACCGGCCATGGGCTCGAAAGCGGCGTGCTGATGCTGATGGTCCAATCCGTCGCCCGCGCTCTGCAGGAAGCAGGAAATACCGACGCCGTCGAGTTTCTGGCCAATTTGAACAGCGCCCTGTTCAAGAACATCGTCAGGACCAGGATCGACAAGCATCTCACGCTCGCCTTTCTCGACTATGACGGCAAAGAGATGATCCTGTCGGGCCAGCACGAGGAAGTCGTCATCGTGCGGGCAAACGGCGAGATTCAACGGATCGACACGATGGAACTCGGCATACCGATCGGGTTGGAAGCCGATATTTCCGCCTTCATCAAAACCCGTGAAATAGCCTTCGAGAAAGGCGACCTGATCCTCCTGCATACCGACGGGGTGACGGAAGCCGAAAACGATGCGGGAGAACTGTTCGGCATGGAGCGCCTGTGCAGGGAAGCGCTCCGCTTGAAGGATCAGAGCGCTGAGAAAGTCGTTTCGGAAATTGTCGCGACATTAATGCTCTTCATCGGATCCCAGAAGATTTACGACGACATCACGCTTCTCGCAGTGCGGCATAGGTGAGACATGACGGCCAAAATATACGGTCTCGAATCTCTGGTGGACATCAGCCTGGATTCCGGCGCTCGCCTCACGTTGAGCGACGGGCCACTTCAGCTTGGATGGAGGCACTCGGGAATGACGTCGGACTTCATCGCCGAGATCATGGCCCTGCCCTATTCCCGTTCGAAGAAGGACTACCTGCAGGCGCATCATGACATCGGATATCTCAGCAACGAACTGATCGAAAATGCCGTGAAATTTCGACAGCCCGGCGAGATCCTGATCGAAGCCGGCATGGTCAAGGGAAGCTTTTTGATCAGAGTCCGGAACGCCATCGACCGCGCGACATCATCTCGCTTTCAGCAGCTCCTGCAACGCCTGCAATCCAAGGAGCCCGGCGTACTGCTTCTTGAGCAAATCGAAACCAACGCCATATCGTCAGCAGGCGGTTCCGGCCTGGGTTTGCTCACCCTTCTGAGTGATTACGATGCAAGAATGGCATGGACATTCGAAGAGAATAACGACGAGCAGATCATACTGACGACTACGGCAGCTGTAGCGATGCCACCCTCCTCCAATTTGTGAGCAAAGAATGGAAATCAGCGACGAGAACTTCCGCGTATGGGCGGAGAAAAATGAAGTCTTCTTCGATGGCGTCTTCCGCCTGGCGGGACCCGATGCCTATGCACCGATTTATTCATTGATAACAACCCTCCTGCACGAAGGGCACAAACAGGTGACCTTCGACCTGACCGGTCTCGAATTCCTCAATTCGTCGGGCATCAATCTCCTGGCGAAATTGACGATCGAAGCCAGAAAAATGGGCGACCTCCTGCTCATTGTGAAGGGTACCAACCAACATCCTTGGCAAGCGAAATCGCTCCCGAATCTGAAGAAGCTGCACCCGCTGCTCGATTTGCGCCTGGCGTGAGCTGGGGCGAGGAACCTCTCCGTCCTCAATCCCGCGCCTGTCACAGGAACGTCGTTCATTCGCGGCGCAGACGCGCCGTGGCTGGATTCATGTGATAGGCACAGAAACGAGGATGAAGATTTTGGCGCAGCGAGGGGCCTGCGGCAATGCCCCAGCACAGCGCCCCCTGACTCTCCGATATGCCCACCCCACCCTCCGTCATGCTCGGCCTTGAGCCGAGCATCCACACGGCGCCCGCCAGCGCCAGCGGCATGGGTCCTCGGGTCAAGCCCGAGGACGACGGAGATTGGGGATGGCGTCTCGCCAAACTCAGCCGACTTACGAAGCGCACCGCCTCGCTGAGCTACATCATGCGGCTACCATCACGCTCATCTTGTCCTCCCGTCGTGACCCTGGGAATGCCGGAGTGTGGGTGACGCTTCCCACTACCTCCGTCATGCTCAGCCTTGAGCTGAGCATCCACACACGGCCCACGCCAGCGGCACGGGTCCTAGGTTCAAACCCTGGGATGACGGAGATTGGGGTTGGCGTCTCGCCAAACTCGGCATCCTCACAAGGCATGCCGCATCTCGGATGGAAACGGGTGCGCCGCTCCCGGTTGTCTCGCCGCCCTAATCTGCGGCCGCGGTTCCATGAACGAGCAACGGGGTATCTCCATGGTACTGCATGCTGCATAGCAGGCACGATCTCTCACCCAACCGGATGATTGCAATCACTGGTTCGGACTATAGTTTAGAGCAGGTTTCCGGCGACTCAATGCGAGATGTCGTCGATTGGGCTTCGATCTTCGCGACGAACTCTTTTTTAAGAGCATGCCCGAGCAAGCAGATGTGGCTGGTTTAGAGGAACCTTCACGGCTCGAGCAGCTTTGACGGGTCCGTAGACCCATCGGGATGTTGCAAAGGGAACGACATGCGCAAAACAATAGCAATAGGCTTGGCCGCCTTGATCGCCATCTACTTTGTCGGCGGCATGAGCGCGAGACTTGAGATTTTTCCTTGGCCGCAACTTTCCGCGCTGACGAAAATGGTTGGCGGCGAGAAGCCGGCGGCTCCAAGCCGTTATACTTTCGACGACAAGGAACGGCTCATCGGGGATGAATCAAAAACCGCTGTGACCTGCCCGACTCAAACCGATCGAACTGCTGTCTTACTCATTCTTGGCCAATCGAACGCTGCCAACTACGGTGGACAACGGCACCGGTCAGATTATGGCGCGCGTGTTGTAAACGCCTTTGACAAACGGTGC
Organism: Rhizobium sp. H4; assembly: GCF_003013335.1. NCBI lineage: Bacteria > Pseudomonadati > Pseudomonadota > Alphaproteobacteria > Hyphomicrobiales > Rhizobiaceae > Rhizobium > Rhizobium sp. H4. Next base: position 12,554 of record NZ_PSOW01000011.1, on the reverse strand, counting down.
TTCATCGCGGCGTCGCCACTTCTTGGATCGACCAACACCAAGGGAGAGTACTGGACGCTTCTCGCCAACAAATTGATCGCATCGGGACAAAACGACAACGTCATCCTCGCACCTCTCGCATATGGCGGATCAGAGGTCGCACGATGGGCGGTAGGCGGTGACTTCAATCCTCTGCTGGTCGATACAGTGAAACAGCTTCAGGATTCCGGATATCGGATAACGAGCGTCCTCTGGGTGCAAGGAGAGGCAGATCTCGTTTTTGGCACCACTGCGGAGGCCTATCAGGAACGTTTCATGTCGATGGTTGGCACACTGCGTCAGCACGGCGTCGAAGCACCCGTTTACATTTCGATTGCATCGAAATGCCTCGAACCGAGCAACGGCGGTTTCAAGGAGCATATTCCAGACAATGTGATAGTACAGGCGCAACTGGCCCTGTCGAAAAGCGGCCACGGCATCCGCGAAGGCGTAAATTCTGACGCGTTACTCGATGGAGACGACCGCTACGACGATTGTCATTTCGGGGGCTCAGCCGAAGAGAAAGTGTCGCAGGCCTGGCTGAACCTTTTGCGTGGCGATGGCCGCCTTGAAAGCTCCCGATAGTCTTGTCAGCAATTTCCCCCATATCTGCGTAACCGCTGTTCTTGCCACGACAGCAGGATGCATCTTCCCCCTTTGTTGACGCGATGCAGGTGGCCGATCATGATAGCCGAGGGCGATCGACGAGCGAGTTCAGGGGAGTCTTGAATCAGCTGCGGCAGTACCGGCGTCCTGATAAGCGAAATGCCCCGCCAGGACGGGGCATTTCGTACTAGCTGATACCGCCTTAATCAGCGATGCCGCACGAAGGGGAGCGGCAGGTTGAAGGATGACATAGTTCGGAAAATCGTCAATTTACCTGAATTTGCTAATCCTGCTGCGGAAGCTGTTTTGCGTTGAGACCAACTCGACTTAAGACCTCAGCTCCAAACTTTCTGACATTGTTTATGCGGCGCGCAATTCGGATATTCCGATCGTCAATGTCAAGGTGACTGCGCGGCGATCGCCGCCTGGAAACCTCGCGGTAGTCTTCCCGGAACCGGTTTTTGCGCCTTCGCGAGCTTCGGCCATGACCGCCGGCACATCGTGTCGCGGACGCTTGCTCTAAGACCATAGCCGCTCCCCTGAACAGGACCTCAGTCCGATGTGCAGCGCGCGAGAGCGATCTATCTTTCGAGTCAGCCCACGTCGTGCAGTTGCACGGTCTCATTCGGAGGAAACCATGCGGATACCAACCTTAGCGTCCTTGGCCGTGCTTTCGCTGGCGATTGCGGCAAGCCCGGCAACGATTGTCGGCCTCGACATGGCTGCACTTGCAAAAGACGGCGGCAACGGCGGCGGCAATGGTGGCGGAGGTGGCAACGGCGGCGGTCTTGGCGGCGGCAACGGCAATGGCGGCGGCCACAACAGCGGTTCCGATCATGGCAGCTCCAAATCACAATCCGTGAGAGGCAAATCGTCAGAGGCACAGGGCAAGTCGAAGTCCGGCAAGACAGACACCGCAGCAAAAAGCACGAAAGAGAAGAATCTGTCGGCGCAGCTTAAGGGCCTGAATTCCTTGAAACGGAATTACCGGGCGCTGATGAACACATCGGATCCACGCATGGCTGCCATTTCGGCCTACGCCGTGGCCTACGCACAGTATGAGCTCGACAACGGGGTAGAGCCCGCGGCCGACGACCCTGTGCTGGGCGATGCGGCGCTGGAGGATGCGTTGGCCTCCGCAACGAAAACCGGCGAGGTCAGCCCGGCGGTTCTGGACGAAGCCAAGACCATTCTCGGGGTTGGCGACGCCGACGGCAAGATTGATCAAATCCGCAGCTCGCTCGAGAACGCCGCGTCGACGACGTCAGATGAATAGCCACGAGTGAGTTGCGAGCGGTGCGAAGCTACCGGAATAGCTTCGCACGAACTATAAGAGCATTTTCGATTCTGTTTGAGTTCGAGAATGCTCTTTTTTTGCGCCGGCGCTCCCGCACGGGCTCATCCGGAGCGGCCAAGTCTCTCTTCATGCGTCGGCCGACTGATCGCACTTTCAGGACGACGCGTCGTTTGCTGCTTCGCGCCGAGATGCCGACAGCCCCACTTTGTAGGGCGCGAAGACCTCGTTTGCGAAGTCTCGGACGGCCAAGTTGTAGTCCTGCGATTTCTCAAGGAAGCCCATGTGGTTTACATGCTCGAAGGTCTTCAGCGATGCCCCTGGAACAGCCTCAGCAATGTGTCTGCTGGCATTGGGCTTGGTGACGATGTCGGCTTCTCCAGCCAGCACGAGTGTCGGCAAAGAGATGCCTGAGAGTGCCTCTGTAGCGTCCCAGCGGAACATCGCAAGATCACCTCTGGCCTGCACGGATGGTGAGTTGGTGGTCATTAGCCAGGCCGTATGTTCTAGCTGGCTTCGTGTCACCAACGCACCGTAACCGAGCCTCGCCGTCAGGTGCGTCGATCCGCTGATGTAGCTTTGCCACGACATCAGCCAAGCCAGCGGCTTGAGGATGATCTGAAGCCACAAGAGCGGCTCGAGCAGTGGCCAGCGTAACAGTCGAAACAGCGGGCTAAGAATGATCGTGCGCAGAGGATTGGTGTAAGTTGTGTTGACCAGAACGACGCCAGCAATTGCCTGCCTCTGCGCATCCGGATGATCCCTGAAAAGCGTCTGGATAGCCATGCCACCGATGCTGTGACCGACAAGCAGGACAGGCTGCCGGAGGTGGCTCAAGATGACCTGCAGGTTGGCCGCCATATTGGACAGGCTGACCTTGTGAGCACTCGACCTGCCAAGGCCCGGCAGGTCCCAGGTCACGACCCTGAACTCCTTCGACAGGTCCCGTACCGCATACTGCCAGACTGTGTGGTCCAGCGACCAACCGGCGTCATGAGGATGATGGGTGCGCCGGCTGGGCCGTGGCTATAGATTTGCAGCTTTTCCCCGTCAGCACCCGTGATGACTTCACCGCCATCTCCATCCTTGAGCATTGGATTCGTATCGGGTCGCGCCAGGAGGAACATAAGCGGCCATCGTCCCAGGAACGACCCGGCCAGCAGAATGCCGCCGAGCCACAGCATCCACGCTTCACGATGCACTTCGAAGGTGGCGTCCGGCCTTTGGATCACCTCACCGCGATACCAGGTCCAGAGCAGGTAGATCGAGGCGATGAGAATAAGGGTTGAAATGAGGGAGATCAGCGGGCGTAGCGGCGTCATCACGTGCTCCAGATTTGCGGCCCTAACCTGACTTTGATGACAAAGTTCCGTCTGTCCGCCGTGCTTTTGGGACGCCGCTCGCTTCGAGGATCGATAGCTAACAGACGCCAATAGAAGCGTGCGGAACGATCCGCGCAGCAAGGAAAGCGTCTTAGCGCGAATATGAGAAATGCAAGAAGCAACGATGCGGCGCGGCTCCGCCCGGCGGGCTGCGCACCTCAGCATGAGGCGCGTCGGAGCGTGCCGCGCCGACCTCGGCAGCGAGGTCGAAAATCATCCCCCTGGTCCATCGATACCCTGAAGGAAGGGCGATGGGACCTTTTGCAGCGAGATTTTCGCCGAAGTGGCCGGCGGGCGGCCGCCGTTGCGATCTTAAGTTCTCTCGTCCGCCTACGGCTGCGTCCTGGCGCCGATCGCAGCCGTCATCTCCTGTCGCAGATCTTCGACGGAAAAAGGTTTGGAAACCACCGGACAGCCGGCATATTCCTCCGGCAAGCCGCCTCTTCCGTAACCCGTGCTGAACATGAAGGGTATTCCCCGTTCGCGCAGGATCTCGGCAACAGGGAAACTCGGCTGGCCGGCCAGGTTGACATCGAGCACAGCCAGATCGATCTCGCTGCCTGCGGCGGCCGCGCATGCTTCGGGCAGTCGCGCGACGGATGCCGCAACGCTGCAGCCGAGGTCCTCGAGCATGTCTTCGATCAGCAGCGCCACGACGCCTTCATCTTCGACGACAAGAACCTTGAGTTCGAAAAATTCAGTCATTGGCTGATCCGTGCAGGGGGATGGAGATGCGGCAGGTCACTCCCGCAGGTTCGAAGGCGACGTCAATTGCACCGCCGAGATCCCGTTCGATGCAGCGCTCCATCAGGCGGCTGCCGACGCCGCGTCGTATCGGTGTTTCCACCCTTGGGCCGCCGTGCTCCTGCCAGTCGAGGTTCAACCTCGGTGCAGACCCGGTTTCGTAAATGAGGTGCCAGTTCAGCGAAAGCGTGCCTGAATTCGATGACAGGGCGCCGTGTCTGATCGCGTTCGTCGCGAGTTCGTTGAGAACCACCGTCAGGCTGAGAGCCGTGCGAGGATCGAGATCTGCCGCAGGGCCGGCGATCGTCACCCGGCTTGCCGCCCCTTCCATGAGCGGCATCAGCACCTCGCCGGCAAGTCCATCCAGCGGCGTGTCCTTCCAATAGCGCTTCGTCAGCAAATCATGCGCCCGCGAAAGGGCGAGCACACGCGCTTCGAAGCGTTGCAGAAAATCACCAAGATCACTCGCGTGCCTCGCAGTTTGCCCCGCCAGCGACTGCACGGTGACGAGCGTGTTTTTAACTCGGTGATTGAGCTCGTCGATCAGCAGCCTCTGCCGGCCCTCGGCATGCTTGCGCTCGGTAATGTCGACAAGCATGTTTATCGCCCCGATCAGCTTCCCGTCGGCATCGTGGAGCGGTGTCGGGTAGGGAATGAACGGAACCCGGCTGCCGTCGGGCCTTTCAGCGATGGCCTCGGCGCCGCGAACCGGGCGGTCTTCCTTGAGGGCGACCGCCATCGGGCACTGGTCATGCGGCAGCGGCGTTCCGTCCGGATTGTACAGTCGCCAGGTGACGCACCACATGTCACCGGGTTGAGGCACACGGCCGGACATCTCTGTGGCCGCTTTGTTGTAAAAGGTGATGCGGCCCGCGGCGTCGGTCGTATAGACGGCCGCCGGCAGAGCTTCCAAAAGGTCGCGCATGCGCTGTTCGCTTGCACGGATCTGGTCTTCCATCTGCTTTGCGGCGGTGACGTCCTGGATCACGCGCACGCCATAGCGAAAAAGACCGGACTCGTCGCGCACCGACGAACTATGAATATCAAGGTAGAGCGTCTGTCCATCCGGCGTCGTCGAGCGTTTGCGAAAGGCATAGCTGTCCAGCTCGCCCCGCACCTGGCGCTGGTAAAGCGCCCCATCCTCGGCCCGATCACCTTCATGCGTGTAGTCGAAGAAGGTCATATTGAGCAGTTCCTCGCGAGACCGCTTCAACATCTCGCACAGCGCATCGTTCACCCGCAAAAGCCGGCCGTTGACATCGGCTTCCGCGATCCCGATCGTGGCTGCATTATAGGTCGCCGCCAGGCGTTCCTCACTTTCGCGTCGTGCGCTTTCGGACTCGTATAGGTCGGTCACATCGGTCATGAAGCAGCGGGTACTGACGAATTTGCCGTCCTGGAAGCGGCCGTTCGATGTCAGCAGCACATGCTTGATGGAACCATCCTTTGCCCGCAGCCGTGCCGGATAGCGGTCCAACTTCTCGCCGCTCGACAGCCTTTGAAGGATGCCTCCGATAACAGGCGCATCGACATGAAATTCGGCAACATGGCGGCCGACATATTCGTCGGCACTATAGCCGAGCAAAGCGAGCTCGGCCTTGTTGGCGCGGCGAATAATCCCGTCACTGCTGACGATATGGAGGCCAATCGCACTGTTTTCGAAAAAATCCTCAAGCTCGGCGATCTTGCGGCGAACCTGATCTTCGGCGGCCTTATGCGCCGAGATATCCTGGAAGCAATTTATGGCGCCCTGGATTTCGCCGTCGTGGCCTGTGAGGGCGCGAATGTTCACCAGTGCCGGGAAACGCAAGCCATCCGGCCGCTCGACGATGACTTCGGCATTGTTGGCCGGAGTTCCTTGCCAAATGGCTGTTGCCATGGGGCAATCGCCATGGGGCAAGGGTGTGCCGTCGGGCAGAAAAAGACGGTGAGATCCGCAGAAGCGGTCATGTTTGCCATCAAGCGCAGGCGCGCGCCCCCAGAGCTCCGCAGCTTCGGAATTATAGCGCACCAGCCAACCTTCGTGGTCGCAGATGCAGACCGCCCCAGGCATGGCATCAAGGACGCTCGGCGCCAGACTGAGAAGGGCCTCGAATTCGCTCAGCTTTCGTGAGGCGGCTGCAGGGAATTCCTCAACATTCGACATCAGGCGTCCTAACTCATTGCCTTCGCCAGCGCTCAGCTGTCGCAGACAGGATCAGCAGCGGGATATGAGTGTCCGCCCTGCGTCACTCCACAATGGAGTTAACTGCCCCCAACGCCTCAGATTGCAATTGGTTTCACCTTTCGACGAAGATTTCACCGAAGCGCATGTTTTGCCTCGTTTTTTCACCGCATCGCGAGGCGCAGGGGAGATAGCATCCGCTCGTGCTTTCTTCGCCGATTGCAGCTTCTGTTCGTCAAACAGATCACATGAGAGCGTGCATCTCCGCAAATATGTCGAAAACTTGTTCTGTTATGCTGTCCAAGGAGGACGGCAAAAAACATCGTCCCCAACCCTTGCTTCAAGACGATCGTGTCGGCGTGTTTTTCGACATCAATCCGAACGCCATACATATGTTTTCGCAGCGCAATGTCCTCGCCGGCACGACGCCTCTCTGCTTCGGCGGAGCGGATGGGACGGCTTGAGCAAGATGGAGCAATTCATTCAAGCATGGTAGCGAATTTGGGATGAGGGGAATCTGAAATGTCGACCTTGCTAAGAAGTTTACTGCTACTGGTCGAAATAACTTCAGCGGTGCCAGCCTTCGGCAATTGCCTGACCGCCAACGAGACCAAACAGGGCGTGCTGCTGACAAGAGAAGTGCCTTTCTTTTCCGTATTCTACAAGCCGGACGGTCCGGGTCTCACCGAACAAAAGCTGGTGGAGCGTAACCGCTCACTGCAGCCGGTGTCGGCTGTCTATTTGCACCCCTTGCTCGTCGAAAGGAGAGTTGGTCCCAACGGGACGCATGAGCTGAAATACGCGAATGCGATTGCGTTGGACGATCTGCCACAGAAGAAGACCTGGCAATCCGACACTACGCTTTTCATCAATGGCAAAAAATCCGTTTCGGGCACTACTTTTATTCGGTTCGACGGCTTGGGAGAGGAAACGATTGCATCTTGTTCCTACAAGGTTTGGGCCATCAACAGCCGTCTGGAACTGACGGAATTGCCTCCGATTATTTTTGAACAATACTATTCCCCCGAGCTTCGTCTCGTTCTTCGTTCGGTAAGGCTGAGCGCTTCCGGCCAGCCGATCGACGAGGTTCGATTTGATAGGTTTGAGATTGGCTGGGGCAACTGATTGATCATGAGGGCAAGCTGCCAGCACGCTCGACGCACTGTCACATATCGCCCTTAGACACGCCCAACTGTCATGATCCACGCCCACCGGGCAGCCCCCCGCCCGACGACGTCGCCCGATCGAGCAGAACCATCGCGCAATGGCTGGCAAGAAAGCAGATCAAACCCGCAAGCCCGACCAGCGTAAGATCATACTGCTCGGTGATGCACGTCAGAACGGTGTACATGAAGAGGCCCTCGATTTCGGGGCCACGCTGTGCGGGGGCGCTTAAGGAAGGTTGAAATGGGCGGGGTGTGGGGGTGTGGAAATGCGGGGGGTGGAGCGTGGGATTAGGGTTTATGGTGGGTGTGTGGGTATGGTGAATGGATTGGTGTGGTGGTGAGGTGCTCGTTGTAAAGCCATTTGAACTTCTCGCTCCCCGTTTGCAGCGAACTTCGCACCCGTTGAGGACATTTGCTCAGCTTGACTGGTGACCGACTGAAACTGACAGCAACCGTCCGCAAGGATACACAACACAAAAATGAACATCTGAGCTCCCGGGCAGCAAAGTCTGGGATCGACGTAAGCGGATTTTCGTGTGGCTCTCAGCAAGGAAGTGTCCCCCTGAAATCGTACAAAGTGAAACGCCGTCAACGTTAATCACTCGCAGATGAAATTCAGTGGCATGCCGATGGCATTTGTAATGTATTTCGCAAGTGGCTCTGATGGTTGTCGGCAGCTTTTGCCGGGTAATGCAGGTCGAATTGGAACTCCCGCTTTTACTATGGAAAACACTTCAACAGTCTCGCCTCGAAATTGCAATTTCGGCGAGAGATCCCCAATCTAATGGCAACGGTCGATTCGACTTTGAGTGGCGGGCTGCAATTGTGTGGAACGGAGAGTTTTTCTGCCGCAGACTCTTTGGTGGGATATGTCTACCAGTGTGAGTATGCGCTATTTCGAGCCTTAGATACGGATGATCCGGCGGAGGGCTTCATGGTAGAAACTTTCGACGACGTGGTCGTCGAAGGAAAGGACGATGCGTTTGAGCTCTTGCAGCTGAAACACCACGATCCCACCAAAGTAAAAGCCTTCACCGATAAAAGCGCTGATTTGTGGAAAACGATCCGAATCTGGTCCTCTCTCGTTAGAGACGGCGCTGTAGATCCAAGCAAAACCTCGTTTTTTTTGCTCACCACTGCTCAGGCGTCGTCGTCTGCGAAGCTGGTCGATTATCTAGCACCCAAGGTGCCCGCAGCAGGACCGAGGAACGTAAAGGCTGCTAAAGGCCTTCTTATGCAGATCGCGGAGGAGATAGAGGCCGGAACGGCCGATAGCATCAAGAAAAACGTCGAGCCTTTCTTGGCGTTGCCAGAAGCTACCCGCGACGTGCTGATTGGAAACATGACCATAGTGCCGCGGGTAGCGGTAATCGAGCACCTCCGCCAGAAGATCGTCAAGCGATTGAGCTTGACAGGCGCCACAACCGGGAACCTGGAACGCTTGGCGCAGTCCCTGGTTGGCTGGTGGTATTGGGTTTTGATCGAGCGCCTTAGATCGAAAGAAAAGGCGGCTATCAGTAAAGAGCTGCTTCAAGAGAAAATCACGGATCTGGTTTCCCAGTATGTCGTATCAAGCCTTCCCATGTTCGAAGACATCACGAACCCTGACGCCGACCAAAAGGCCCGCTTGTTGCAGAGGCTGTTCGTCCGGCAATTGATGGCTATCGGGCATACTCCGGATAAGACGACGGTCGCCGGGGCGCTGCTCGATGTCTACAGGGCCGACGGGCATATAAAGCGCTGGCTCGAAGGCCTGCGCCTGCAACCTAAGGAATTGCAAGAGTTCAAGGATCAGCTTTACGGTCATTGGGCAGCGAAATTTGGTGCGATCGAACCTGATGCAGACGCGTGCGTTGGGCAGGAGGATGTAGAATTTGAGTTAGCAAAACTCGGCCGCGCCGCTCTAAGCGGCTCACTTTCCGGAAGTCAGGCAAAACTCAAGGACGTCGAGCTCGACTATCTACGGCGCGGCGTCTTACACCTTATGGCAAACGAACCCGTGATCGGTTGGCACCCTCACTGGATCGCGAAATTCAAGCCGGGCGAATAATATGGCGTTTGCTCCCTGGAACGATCGGCAGACAGACTTTGCCAACTATTTTAATCCGGGCTATCTCGGTGTCCTCGTGTATAGCTTGGCCAAAGGCTATAATCTTACGAATGAGGGTATGTCGCTTGCCCTGGCGTTTCCTGGCGTTGCCATGGCCTTGCATCCAGATATCCGTAAGGCCCTTCCCCGCACTACCGCTACTCGGTTTTCGAAGTGGCTAAGGGATTACCCAGAACTTCGAACTGCCCTGCTCAGATCAACGCAGTCCCTTGTTCCGCAAGTCAAGGAGGCCGTTTTGACATCCCTCCGCTCAGACTGGGTCTCGACTGAGAACGGCCGCCTGATCGCCACCGCCAAGGGACCTCCGATTTTGAAGTCGGACCGAACCTTTGATGACGACCAGAAGGCGGCCTCATTCATCGGAAAGTGGTTCGCGAAGATAGGAGACGAAAGAGAAATATACCAACAGATAGGAGTGAGACCATAATGCAAATCCAGAGCGTGGTCCTTTACTCCCTTGACGGCAGGATCAACGAAATCCCATTCGACTTGGGTCGCGTGAACATCCTCACTGGCCCAAGTGGTCGGGGAAAATCCGCGTTGCTAAGTGTTGTAGATTACTGCCTTGGAGCATCGCGGTTTGAAATCCCGGCAGGTGTGATCTCGAATTCCGTGTCATGGTTCGCTTTGAAACTCGATTTTGGAGCGGAGAGGTTGTTCGTGGCCCGCCGTAGCGTCCCTGTAGGCAGGACGGCAAGTAATGAGTTCTTTGTGCGGCCCAATCCGGATCACGAAACACCGCCTCTCAGCGAATTGAAGTCGAATGCCCGCCGAGATGATCTTGTAGAGAAGATCGGATCACTTCTAGGCGTGGGAGTGACGCTTCTACCTCGTGCCGACGGCACGGCCGAACGACAAAAGCTGACCTTCCGGTCGGGTCTCATCTACAGCTTCCAGAAGCAGAATGAGATTGCTAACCCGGACCTGTATTTTCATCGTCAAAGCGAACTCGCTCAGTCGATCAGAGAGACGTTGCCTTATTATCTGGGGGCAATATCCCCGGCCATCATCGAGAAGCAAGCCGAACTTCGCGATAAGCGGAAGAGACTACGCGAGGTCGAGCGAGCTCTTGAACGCAGTGTATCGATTGCCGCAAATCGTGACACCGAACTCGTAGCAATCGTAGCAGAAAGCACTCGACTGGGTTTGATCAAGTCATCCGACATTCCGGTTAGGAGTTCGGCAGCGGAGATCCTCGAGCGCGTTTCTTCGGCGCTTCAAACCACGCTTTTTGCCGATAGCCAGGTAGCGGACGGTCAGGACACCGACCTCCTCAAGCAGATGAATACTGAGCTGCTGAACAAGACTCGTGAACGGTCAGATCTAAAAAAGCAGATTGACGCCCTGGAGAGTTTTGAAAACGACCAAAACGTCGTCGACAACGCACTCAACGAACAGCGGCGACGTTTGATGGCGTTGCATCTCCTTGCAGATGACCACGATTACAAGCAATGCCCAGTCTGCGAAAGCAGGCTGGAGGCTGTAACGCCAGCTGTTGCGGATATGAAGCACTCTCTGCAAACGCTTGTCGTCGAACTGGCGATGGTGAATTCAGATAAGACCGATGTCCGGGAACAACTCTCCAAACGCCGTGCCGCTGTTACTAATCTTACGTCGGAAATCGCTTCGATTAGGCGCGAAGTTCAACGCCTGAAGGATGAGGAAGATGCCGTAAAGTCGTTATTGGAGCAAAAGCACGAGGTCGCCAGACATTCCGGGATGATAGACATGTTCCGGAGGCTCATATCGGTCGACGACGACGAGACACGTGTTGCGCTAGAACTTGAAAAGGCCTCCTTGGTCACGGACATCGAAGAACTCGAAGCAGAAACCAACCTGTCCGACGTGCGTGCCAAGACTGCGACCTTTCTCGGCGGCATCGGGCAGCAGATCACTCGGTGGGCTCGCGAACAGCATCTCGAATACGCGAACGGTTTTCTGACATTCGATCTCCGCGGGCCGAGACTTATCAGCGAAACGGCCGACGAGACGATACCGTTTTCGCGCTTTGGCAGCGGACGAAACTGGGTCTGGTATCATTTGCTCGGCCATCTGGCTCTCCACGAATGGTTTGCGACGAACCAACGGCCCGTGCCTAACTTCCTGATCCTTGATCAGCCTTCGCAGGTCTATTTTCCCTCAGCTAGTGGAGAGGCCGAGGATAACGATTGGAAGGAGGTCCGCAAAATCTATGAGTGGCTTTTCGACGTCGTCGAAAAACTTGATGGCCAGATACAGATTATCGTTACCGACCATGCGAGATTCGACAACGACCCGCGTTTCACAGATCATCTCAAGCATGACTGGTGGGAAGGCGGCTCCCTAGTACCCCAAGAATGGCTGGACCAAAACCCGCAGTCCCAATGAACAAGAGAGCCTCCATCCTTGTACGTTGGGGACAGCGTAGATTGTCCGGCGTGCGGCCGCCGCTTCCGAGAGCACAGTTTCTGAAATAAAACGTCTCCATGAAAAACGAACTACTCCACGAAATCTGGCTTGACCACGAGCCTGATGGTCAAATGCTCCCCGGCATTTGCCTTGCCGGTCCCATGGGAAACGGCTTTAGGTCGCTCCTGAGTGAGGGCTCGGTGAAGGCTGGCGAGATTACCGGGCACAGCCATTTCGATGTCATGACGAAATACTGGAAGCTTCAGGGATGGGGTGAGTACCAGACGGAGAACGAGCAGGATCACGAGCCATATCCTGACGAATGGGCTCTAATTCAACGTGCCTTTATCAATGGCACGTGAGTCTGCGTCGGCCCTGAGTGTGGGTACGAGAGGTGTAAGCGGCGGCCTGCCGTGCAGCCCCCTCATCCGGCTGCCGCCACCTTCTCCCCGCTGGGGAGAAGGGGATGGCGCGATGCCGCCAATCCCTAACGACTGCAGAGAATGGGCGTGTGACGCCGCTGCGACTCGCCGAGGAGAAGGTGGTGGCAGCCGGATGAGCGACTATCTGGATTGTCAAGTTGCATATTCGAATTCTCTTCGCGCGTCTCGTGCTTTTGCATTGAGAATAACCAGGAGTTTTCGGGCGAGTGCGATGCGGATGACCATTTTGGGTTTGCCGG